>CATPBD010000161.1 GCA_955652265.1 uncultured Gemmatimonadaceae bacterium
GCGACATCCCACGGCTGGTTGCGGATCTCGGCGGTTACGGTTCCAGTCACATCCTTGCCGACCACGATCGTGCGACCGGAGAAGGCCGCGAACGAGGCGATCACGTCGCGGATATCAGTGTCCTGGAACGTTACGTTGATCAGCGGCTGCTGTGACTGCTGCGTTTGCGTGAATAGCGCGACCGGCCTGTCGTCGACATGCACCGCTGTTCCGGGCGCGGCGATCGCTGCCGGCGGGTCGTACTGCGGCTCGGGCTGCGTTGACTGCGATTCGACCTGGGCAACCGCTTTCGGCGTCGCCGTTTGCATCGGATCCGTTGGCGGAGCCTTCGTGGTGACTGACGCCTGTGTCTTCTTTACATCCGCTGTCGTGGTGACCGCTCTCGCTGGCGGAGGGACAGGCGCAGCGACGTATCCACTCTTGTTCGGCGACCAGGACGAATAGTCCACGGTCTTGCCGCCAGAAATAGTGATGCGTACTTCGCTGTCGCTGCGCTTCACATCATAAGGGTGCTTCGCATCCATCTCGATGACGACGCGGACCACATTGGGACGGAACTGGGAGTAGCGAATGTTCGTGATGCCGCCGCGCGAGATCCTGTCGTAGGTGTGCTGCGACATGCTCAGCGTGGCTCCCCTCATATCGACGACGACCCGTGCCGGCGCATCGAGCGTGAAGTTCTGCACGTCGACAGCAGCGTTGACCCCGATCACCACTTCAGTCTTCCCGGAAGACGGGACTACACTGAGTGAGTGAACGGTCACTGCCGAGGAGGGCAGAAACAGGAGCGCTGCGGCTGGCAGCGCTTTTAGAAAGCTCATTGGCGCCTCGTTTTGGTCGAATCGATTACGAACGGCAGGATTTCCTGACGGCTGTAGCCGAATTCTTCAATCGTGAAAATCACTGCTTTCTCCTGTATCGCGGCGACCCGCATTCTGCCGATCGTCTGGCCAACCCTGACCTTGTACTGGTCTTTAGACGTGACATCACGCAAAACCGCAACAGAGTTTTGGCCTCGCGGATCGAACGCCACGGCCACCAGCTTCAGGTCATTCAGGAGCGGCCGGAGGTCGGTCGTTGTCAAGAGGGAAACAAATGGATCGCGACGCCCATCTCCGTCGTACTGAAAGACTTCGCGATTGATCAACACTTTCGGGGTGGTGTCGGCCGGGAGTGGCGCCGGCGTCGACCGTTTAGAGGTCGCGGCTGTTGCCGTCCCCGCCTTTGCTCCGGTATTTGCGTTCGATTTCGGCGCTGCCTGTGCGCGAGCCTGCGCGGACGCGCCGCTCGCCAATGCCGCGACGAGAACGAATGCGCATGAGATTGAGCGCTGCATTATTTCGCCGCCGTGGGCGGAGTGTAGGGAGTTGTGCGAGCAACGTACGTCTGGACCTGGAACTCCGTGTCGATGAGCGATTCGCCCTTCTTCACGCGTGCCTTGGTCTTGTCAGCCACAGGGTGCAGCTTGATCGCCATCGTCACGGGCGCGATGATGCGACTGAGCGAGCCTACGTTGCTCAGAAACTGGCCGACCGGATGATACCCACCGATTACCGCCAGCTTGTAGCGATAAGTGTCGAACTGCTCGCCTGGCAGAACTGGCATTGGCTCGACCGTCGCGAGATCGAGACCGACGCGACGTGCCGCCGTCGATATGTCCTCGAGAAGTGCCGGAACCTCATTGCTCCTCGGTACGAGCTGCCGCATGACTTTGAGACTCTGGTCGTACTCCGCTGACTGAGCGCGAAGCTTCTGGAGACTTCCCTGCGCGATGTCCGCGCGCGCTGCTTGGTTCTTCTTGTCCAGCGAATCGACGTGAGCTTGCGTCGCCGCCAGCTCCGCGGCTTTCGGTTTGTACAGGAAATACCAGTAAGCGCCGAGCAGCAGCACCGCGACGAGTCCTATAGCCGCGTACGTCTGCTCCTTCTTTGTCATGTTCGCGCCGATAGCCATGTTAGTGTCCCGCCGAGACTACGAGTGGAACCGTCTTTATCGCGAACGGCGGAGGGGTCTGCGTCTCCGCCTCGAGAGTGAATTCCGTGACTTCTTTTCCTTCAGCCTGAACGAGGTCTGATCTGGCGAGCTGAACGTTCTGAATGAAAGGCGACGCCTCGAGCGACTTCATGAAGCGCGTCAGCGCCTGAATGTCCACCGTGTGTCCGACGATCTTGAACTTGAGCTCCTTCGCCGACGCGAGGAGCGAGTCGGATCTCGCCTTCCTTGCTCGAGCTGCCGCCGCTGCCCTCTGGTTCGGCGACTGGGTGCTGTCGGTAACAACTTTTCTTGAACTAGTGTCGGCTACTGCAGCACTGCGCGGCTGACTCGTCTGCGTGATCTCGGTAAGCCACGTGTACTGCGGAAGCGCATTCGATATCTCATACATCAGGTGCGACCAGAGATACCGTGAATCGTCGATCGACTTGATGATCGCGATCTGCTGATAAAGGGAATCCCGAGTCGCCTCGGCCCTTGCCTTGGCGTTCAGGATCGTGCTGAACTGCGCGGAATCCTTTACAGCCTTCGTCTCTCTCGCATCCAGGATCGCCGCCCTGGCGGTCTGGCTGATGAACATGAGAACTATCAAAGCAATAGAAGCCCCGGCCGCGGCAAACGCGCCGAGCATGTACTTGTCGGTGATTTTTTCGGTAATCCCGGCGAACCACTGCGAAGGATGGAATTCAAACTTGGCGCCGGCGCTGGTTTTCGCGCGGCGCTTCTTCTTGCCATCCCCGGGGAGGAGATTGATCTCGATCATGGTGTATATGCTCCGGGGTCAGTTCTTACGGAGGGCAAGACCGATCGAGAGCATCAGGAGAGGCGCGACCTCGTCGGTCACGAGCGACTCCAGCGCACCTTCTCTCACCGACATCGTGGTGAGCGGGTTCGCGAGCTCAACCGGCTTCTTCAGCCGTTGTCCAAGTGATTCGGTCAGACCTGGCGTGCGTGACCCACCGCCGCAGGTGTAAACGGCTTTCATCTGCCCGTCGCCTTTGAGCGACGTGGAGAGGAATGCAATTGCGCGCTCGAGCCCGGTGGCGATTTCCTCGGTGCGTTGCACGATCACGGAATCGAGCTGAGGCGAGCGGTCATAACCCCTGATGAGCGCCTCGGCATCTGCGGCCGAGAGGCCGTGCTCACGCTGAAGGTCCTCGCGAATGCGGCGTGTACCTATAGGTAGGTCGCGGGTAAGAATCGGAACGCCGTCGTCCAGAATGTTGATGTTGGTGACCTCGTGACCGATGTTCACCAGTCCAACGGCGCCGCTCATCGCAGCCGGGTAGTTGAGTTCAAACGCGTTGTGGAGGGCGAAGGCATCTACGTCCATCGAGCTCGGGGTAATTCCGGCTTCTGCAAGGATGCGCAGCTTTGCTTCCACCAGGTCGCGCTTGGCTGCGACGAGGAGCACACTCATCTCGTCCCTGCCGTCGCCGTCCGCATCGAGAATCTGGAAGTCGAGTTCGACGGAGTCGACGTCGGGAACGTGCTGCTCCGCTTCCCAGCGCATCAGCTCCCGAGCTTGCGCCTCTTTCACGCGCTCGGTCTTGATACGCTTGATGATGACGTCGCGTCCGCCCACGGCGGCAACGACTGCCTTCGTGTTGGCACCCACTGACTCAATGGTCGTGCGGATCACGTCGGAGACCAGATGCGGATCCATCACCTCGCCGTCCACGATTGCGTCATCGGGGAGCGGGGTGATTGCGACCTTGACCAGTTCCGGTGTCGACTTCGAGTGATCGATCACGGCGACCTTGACCAGGCCGGATCCGATATCGAGCCCTACGGTAGTCTTCTTCCGGCCAAATAACGCCATCGCGGCCCTTGGTGAATGAAAAGAAGCGAGTTTTCCTCAGGCCGCGCGCCGCATTCTTAACCGTCTTGAAGCGTGCTATCCTAAGAACTCTGTTTGCTTGCATTTACGTGGAGACCAACCGCGTGGCGCTAATGCCAAAAGGTCCGTCACCAATCGTTCGAACTAAGACACGATTCAAATGACGAGAAAGTAACGATCCGCTGGCACGGTCTTAGAAAGGCTCGAACCAGGGTCGCTCTGAAATCGGGTCGATGGTTATCGAATGATCGCCGCTGATTGACGACTTCACGATCATTCCGAGTCGGCGTCCGCCTCGAACATTGATTGGTTCCGTGATCGCATCGGCGACGATTGAATACAGCACGGAATCGAGCCGCGTGATGTAGACGATTACCGCCGGCCCAAGCCCGTCGACCCGTCGAGAAATCGTTCCAGCCACTCCGATGGAGTCGGGTAGCGTTATGTCAGGATCCGTGATCGTGATTACGATCGCCGATTCGCAAGCGTTTGCCGCGACTTCACTGGCCGTTCCAGCGGCGCTGGTCCTGGTTTCTTCAGTGGTGGCGAACAACACGCCAGCGATGAGCGCACCGATCAGCACAATTGCAAGCAGGGCGGCAGCCAGCGCGAATCCCTCGCAACGACGGGATGGTCCCCCATCTTCCGCCATTAGTGCGCCCTGTTCCTGACTGCCACTGAAAGTGTCCCGGAATCAGCGATCTCGCTCGATGGCTGCGCGCCAGCCGGGAGTCGGTGTTCGCTCTGGCTTCGAGCCGTGACGTCGATTCTGGCAAGAGCGAGTGGGGCAACCGCGGGGTCCA
>CATPBD010000162.1 GCA_955652265.1 uncultured Gemmatimonadaceae bacterium
ACCATTAAACCGCTCTGCATCTTAACCGCGTAAGACAATCGAATCAACTCGCTTAAGCAGCACCTCCTCCGACTTCCCCTCACACCTCATACGAGACGACCCACCCGCGCACTGAGTCTCTGCCGCCGCGCTTAAATACGGTGCGTAAGGATCGCGAACAAAACTACTGCGCGTAGTTCGAGCCAATCGTTGTGCGGAGAGAGGCGGGGTGTCCTCGGAGGCGACGTCCAAGCGAGCGCCCGAGGAGGCCCGCGACTGAGCAGAGCGAAGGAGCGTAGTGAGGGGCTCCGACCAGCGAGCGTCGTCGCCGAAGGGGATACCCCGCCTCTCGCAGCGGCGCGACGATGCCGAACTAACGCGCGCGAGAGAATTACTTCGAGCGATCCATGTACTCGCCGGTGTTCGGATTCACGCGGACTTTTTCGCCCGTGTTCACGAACTCCGGCACGTTGACCGTTACGCCATTTTCCAGCTTCGCGGGCTTCGTCGACGCAGTCTTCGTCGCCGTCTTCATCACCGGCGCCGTATCAACAACTGTGAGCACCATCGAGTTCGGCAGCTCAATTCCGATCACCCGGCCATCGTAGTACTCAGCCTGGATCTTCATCCCCGGCTGCATCCACTGCGCGTTGTCACCCAGCACTTCTTCCTCGATCTCGAGCTGATCGTAGTTCTCCGTGTTCATGAAGTGATACGTGTTGCCGCCCTGATACATGAACTCGAGATCGTGCGTTTCCATCGACGCCTTCTCGATCGTATCGGCGGCACGGAAGCGGTGCTCGAAATTGTTACCGGTGCGAAGATTCCTGAGCTTCGCCTGAACCATCGCCCGGAGATTTCCGGGCGTATGATGACGGAACTCTACTACCCGGCAGGGATCGCCCTCGAAGACGAGGACCATTCCGCGTCGGATCTGGGTGGCAGGCATTGCCATATCGGTATTCCGGAACTGGGGTCGAAAGCCTACGATCGAGCTCGGCAGTAAGCCACATTCGCGTCGATCGAAACGGAGCGTAAACGCAAACAGCCTCGAAACTTAGCCGCGTTTCGGACCTCGGTCAAGCTGCGCTACTATTGGGCGCAGCGCCTTCCACAGGTTGTCCGCCACGATACGCTCTCCGGCGAGATTCGGGTGCACGCCATCCGCCTGATTGAAACGGGAAATACCGGCGACGCCGCCGAGTAGAAATGGAAGCAGCGGGACGTTCTCTTTTTTCGCGACGTCGGTATAGATCGCGTGAAAACTTCGCGTGTAGGCAGAACCGTAGTTGGGCGGCGCCTCCATCTGAACGAGTACGATCTTCGCTCGTGGCTGCTTCTGCCTGATCGTCGCAATCACACTCTCGAGATTTGTGCGCGCCGCGTCGGGAGACAGACCGCGGAGCGCATCGTTGGCGCCACCCTCGATCACTACCAGATCCGCCGGCGTCCGGAGAACCCAATCAATCCGTCGGGCCGCGCCGGCTGTCGTCTCACCCGACAAGCCTCCGTTGACCGCCTTGATCGGAAGCCCCTCGGCCTCAGCTTTCTTTTCGATCAGCGAAGGGAAAGCCTGCTCCGGATCGAGTCCGGCCCCGGCGGTGAGACTCGTTCCGAAGAAAAGAACCACCGGCCTTCGTACTGATGTCGAGTCGACGACGGTGCCAGCCGCCGCCGAGCTATCCCTTCCCTTCGCGACACTCATGTTATTCTTCGCCTCTCCCACATCTTTTGGATTGTCTACGTTTCTGCCCGACCCGCAGGCGCTCGCAACAGCCAGTGTTGCAAGAAAAAATCCCCGTGCAGCGCTCACGCGCAGCTGGTTGAAAGCACTTGTCATTGCCACGCCGGTTCTGCCCCATACCCCAATTCGTTCATGCTGACTGCCCTTGAAGTAACGAAAGAATACATGAGCGGCGAGCAGAAGCTCGCCGTACTGCGAGATGTGTCGTTCAGCATTCCTCAAGGCGCCTTCGTCGCAATCGTCGGACCTTCAGGCAGCGGCAAGACGACATTGCTTGGACTCCTCGCCGGACTTGATACACCGACACGCGGCACGGTGCTCCTTGACGACGCCGACCTCGGCAAGCTGAATGAGAATGAGCGCGCGCGACTACGGGGGGAGAAGGTGGGGTTCGTGTTTCAGACATTCCAGCTGATTCCGACGCTTACTGCCCTCGAGAACGTGCAAGTACCGCTCGAGTTGCGTGGGACGTCCGGCGCGCCGGAGCGGGCACGCGACCTGATTGACCGGGTCGGGCTCACGGGCAGGGGTCACCACTTTCCAACACAGCTCTCCGGCGGCGAACAGCAGCGCGTCGCGATCGCGCGCGCGTTTGCCAACTCGCCCAAGATCCTCTTTGCCGATGAGCCGACCGGCAATCTCGATAACGCGACGGGACATCGCATCTTCGAGCTGCTTCGGTCGCTCAACAGCGATGGCGGGTCGACCATCGTTCTCGTAACGCACGATTCCTCGCTCGCTTCGCGCGCGTCCAGAATCATCCGACTCCTCGACGGCGCGATTGTGGAAGATACGGGCACCGGGTCCGGGCCCGGGGTTTGAGCCGCGTGACTACGAGCATCTGGAGTCTGGCCTGGCGAGAAAGCCGAACCGCGCGCCGGCGGCTTCTGCTCTACATGTCGTCGATCTCGCTCGGCGTCGCCGCACTAGTCGCGATCGACTCGTTCTCGACCAACATCGTACAATCTGTAAAAGACCAGTCTCGAGCGCTCATGGGCGGCGACATCTCCTTCAACTCGTCCAAGCCGTTTCCTCCGCCGATGGACTCGCTGTTCGATTCTCTCTCGCACAAGGGGTTGTCCTTTGCGCGCGTGACGACGTTTCCATCGATGGCTGTCGTTCCGCGAACCACGGGCACCCGGTTCGCACAGGTGCGCGGCGTCACCGAGAACTATCCGTTTTACGGAACCATTGTCACCGAGCCCGCCGGACGGTGGCCAATGTTGCAGCAGGGCGCAAACGCCATCGTCGACCCGTCGCTGCTCACTTCCCTCAACGCGAAAGTCGGTGATACCCTCCGATTGGGTTTCGGCACGTTCACCATAGTCGCCACAATCAAGGATGTTCCGGCCGCAGCCGGAATCGCCGAGATGCTCGGCCCCCGCATTTTCATCCCCGCCAGATATGTCGCCGAGACGCAACTACTCGTGTTCGGCAGTACTGCCGACAGGACCGTATTGGCGAAGCTCCCGCCAAATGTCGATCCCGACAAATTCGTCAAGCCTTTGCGAAAACGCGTAGAGGATCAGCAGGTACGGGTGCGGACCGTGACGCAGAGCGAGATGCGGACATCGGACGCGATCGAGAACCTCTCGAACTTCATCGGCATAGTCGGGCTCGTAGCGCTGCTACTTGGCGGGATTGGCGTCGCCAGCGGAGTGCGCGCTTTCGTGGCGCGCAAAATAGACACGGTTGCGGTGCTTCGATGCCTGGGTGCGTCCAGCGGACAGGTGCTCGGCATCTACGTCGTGCAGGCCGCTGGAATGGGACTCGTCGGAGCGGCGGCAGGTGCCGCACTCGGCGTTGCGATTCAATTCGTCCTGCCCCAGGTGCTGACGGACTTTCTTCCGGTCGATGTAAGGGTGAGTTTGGTCCCTGCTGCCGTCCTTACGGGACTCGCAGTGGGCGGCTGGATCGCACTCGTTTTTGCGCTCAGGCCGCTGCTCGCCCTTCGCAATGTGTCACCGCTGCAAACTCTGCGTCGAGACACGGATACCGACGTCCTTCGCATGCACTGGACCGACTTGCCAAGGATCGCAGTCGACGTCGCGCTGGTGTTGAGCGTCGTGGGCATCGCGTTTCTGCGCGCGCGCACAGCGAGGCAAGCCCTTTCGATGAGCGGCGCAACAGGGTTTGCGATACTCGCGTTGGCCGCGAGCGCGGCGTTTCTCTCGTGGGCTGCTCGAAAAGGCCTTCGCACCGGTTGGCCATACGTCGTCCGCCAGGGCGTCGCAAATCTTTACCGGCCGGGAAATCAGACGCGCGCCGTCACGCTCGCACTGGGCTTTGGGGCATTCCTCATCAGCACGCTCTATCTCGTGCAGCACAATATCCTGCGACGGTTCACGACCGCCGCCGCCGAGTCACGCGGAAACGTCGTTTTTTTCGACGTGCAGCAGGATCAGGTAGCCGCACTCGATTCGATCATCCGGTCCCGAAGGAACGACGTCGTCCAAACCGCGCCGGTAGTCACCATGCGCATCGCCGCGATAAATGGGAAAAAAGTCACCGACATGCGACCAGTCGCTCCTGGCCAGCCCGGCCGCGCGCCGTGGGCGCTCAGGCGTGAATTCCGCTCGACATATCGTGACAAGCCGGCCGCGAGCGAAACTATCGTCAGCGGAAAGTGGTTCGGCCCGAGCGCGCTGAAAGCCCCACAGGACACGGGGGAGATCTCTCTCGAGGAAGGCATTGCAAAAGAGCTGGGTCTCAAGATCGGGGACATCATTACGTGGAACGTGCAGAGCGTGGACGTTCCCACTCGAATAACGAGTTTGAGAAAGGTTGTCTGGACCCGATTCGAGCCGAATTTTTTCGTCGTATTTGCGCCCCCGGTGCTCAAGGACGCGCCCAAGCAATTTGTGTTGCTGGCGCAGGTGAAGGATGCGAGTGCGGTTTCGGTCCTTCAGCGCGAGGTCGTGAATCGGTTGCCGAACGTGTCGAGCATCGACCTGACATCGATCAAGCGTACCGTTGATCGCATCGTTGCGAGAGTATCGCTGGCAATTCGATTCATGGCGCTCTTCAGTCTCGCGGTGGCGATACCTGTTCTTTTCAGCGCCGTTTCAGCGACGCGCCGCGCGCGCGTTCGCGAAGGAGTTCTGCTCAAGACGCTCGGAGCCACTCGCGGTCAGATCGCGAAAATCCTCCTCGCCGAATACTCACTGCTCGGCGTGCTTGGCGGCCTGACGGGGATGTTGCTCTCGATGGCCGGAGGCTGGGCAGTAGTGCGTTACGTATTCAAGATGCCGTTCGCGCTGCCCGTCATAGCAGTCACAGCGATCGCTGCGACCATTGTCGCGCTCACTGTGCTAATCGGACTTCTGGCTGGACGAGATGTCTTCAGGGAGACGCCGATCGCCGCGCTCCGTGACGTCTGAGCCCGGCATCCAAGAAGTCTTGCTATTTGCGCGTTGGCGTCGAAGTAGCTGTTGGCAATACGCGGTGGGGAAAGCGGATCACGCTATCGTAGCCGAGTATCCCTGTATCTCGCGGTGCGGCCTTGCTGTTGCGTCGCGTCGAGCTGGGGACAACTTTCGCTTTGCTCGATTGCTTGGTGGTTGATTTCGACCCGGACGAACCCGCGACAGTTGTCGAGACACTATCACTCGGACCAGCGGTGATGGCCGGGACTGTTGCCGAAGT
>CATPBD010000163.1 GCA_955652265.1 uncultured Gemmatimonadaceae bacterium
ATTCATGCCTTATGTAGTCTTTAGGTACAAGTGCGAGATGTGCAACAAAAGCGGGAGGAAGGACACTCGTCCTCCCGTTCGCCACGTCGGTAACAATGATCGAGTATCTGAACGAGCAATTCGCGATCATACTTCCTCGCAAGCAGGGCGACCGTTGACGCTTGGACTATGGATCGCGATATAAAGGCCATCTACCACATGGCGGCTTCAAAAGGGTGCAGGCATCCCCCGAAGGGAAGGAAACCAGAACATTTTGCTGATAACCGTGTATGTAGTAGCGCCGAACCCCTGACGGGGCGCCCCAGGGATTTTCGCCAGACTACCTGCCCGGAGTGCGCATCCAGGGCGTAGACCACGTCGTTCTCGCTGGCGACGAGCAGAAGCTGCCGATGGGTCTTTGGAGATTGCCAGAACAGCGGCTGGGCATAGATGTGTCCGTCAACATGGCCGTCGAAGTTGGGGTCGAGATGAATCCCGTGCGCCTTTTCCCAAGTGAGGCCATGCATGACGTAGCTTCCATTCCGGTTCGGCGCGCCGTGATAATTCAGGACCGATTGAGCACGGGCCACCGGACAGAGCAAAAGAGCTACGCCAATGGCGACAGTGCGCCAGATATGACGAACAGAGCCCGGCATTGTCCTCCTTTCCCACGATGGGTGACGGGTGTCTTCGAACCAACTCGTAGAAAGTTACCACGTCGCTGCTTAGAGCCCAGCTTTTCGGTGACCCGGGGCCACTCGACAAGCGATGGCAGCGCGCGGGGCGCAATCCTTGAGCAACATGTATACGAGCTATCACACCGAGCTGCTTCCTAGACTGCGCGGCACCGATCCATCACGGCCGGGGCACCCCGCGATGGCGCTATCGTGATCCCTCTGCGCTTCATCCGGGGTCTGTACCCCGGGGCCAGCCGAAGGTCGCATCGGCTAAGCACCCGAGCAAGTACGACCTTGGTCTCAAAAAGCGCAAACGACATCCCGATACACCGGCGTATGCCGCCGCCAAACGGAAAGAACTCGTAAGGTCCCGGACGGCTCTCCAGGAACCGCTCGGGTCTGAACTTCTCAGGCTCGGGCCACACCTGGGGATTCCGATGGGTCAAGTCGATCGACGGAACCACGATCACGCCCGCCGGCAGCTCATACCCACCGATCCTGATCGGCCTGGAGACCAGCCTGCCGACATCCGGAACTACCGGATTCAGTCGAAGCGTCTCCCGTATGGTCGCGTCTAGATAGCGAAGGCTCTCGAGCTTGCTCTGTTCGGGCTCGCCACCGGCGAGGACCTCGTCTAATTCCTTCTTTGCCGCCGCGACGACGTTCGCGTACTCATGCACGCGGGTGATCGTCCAGGCGAGCGCCGTCGCTGTGGTCTCGTGACCGGCGACAAGGAGCGTGACCATCTCATCGCGGAGTTCCTGATCGCTCAGGTCGCAGCCGTTCTCATGGGCTGCTTCGATCAACACGGAAAGTACATCATCGTGTCCCCTAGCGCCATTTTGTCGCCGCCGAACCAGGAGTTCTGTGAGGACTTCATCGACACTGCGACGCGCCCGCCGTATGCGCGCGAGCAACGAGAATCTCCCGCCGATCGTGCGTAGCCACGGCACCATCCACACAGTGCCAGCCGCGACGGCTAGCAGTTCACGCAAGCGCTCGCGAAGTTCGTCCATCTCCGGTCCTGCATCGTCGCCGAACACCGCGCGCATGATCACGTTGAGCGTGATCTGCTGCATCTCGGGATGGATCTGAAACGGACGGCCGAGCGGCCATCCATCGATCGCTCGGTCCGCCTCGGCAATCATCACTTCGCAATACCGCCGCATCCGATCTCCGTGCAGCACAGCCCCGAGCAGATGGCGATCGCGCGCGTGGCGGTCCCCATGAAGGATTAGCAGTGAGTTTTCGCCGAGAACGAGATTGAGCGGCCGATTCGCAGCATGGACTTTTTCACCGTCCGCCTCAAAAACTGTCCGGATAGCCTCGGGATTACTAAAGTGAACGAACGGAGGCAGCCTGGGTATCCAAGTGGTGAAACAATCCCCGTAATGCCTCGCACAGTAATCCTGAAAGCGTCTTGGCCAGAATCCTATCAGAAGAGTCTGCAGGAGTGCTGGGATCTTAGGACCGGGAGGTAGTCCGACTGGTAGTGCCACACGATCATTGCGCTGCGCGTGATACATCGGCAGGTCATCCCCGTTCGCTCCAGGATTGTATCTTCGCTCGCGAGCGGCGGCCACCAAAGCCAATCGGCGACTGTTCAGCACAGCGGAGTCTCAGGAGGCGCTTTCCGGGAGCGCGACAGCTCCAGAGCGTGACAGCGGCATTCGCCTTTCGCAGCGACACGAGAGTTCGAATTCATTCCGCTCGAGCAGAGAGTCTTTCAATCAAGGGATTCTCCGGTCCGAGGACACCGGCGGGCAAGGAAATCTCCTACGGGCGCTACTGCGGTTGATCGCACCACCTTGCGTTGCTCGCCTTTCCTTTCCGAGAAATGGGGAAAGCGCCGTTTATCAATGCTGACGAGGCCGGGGCGAGACCGCAGCTATCGATCGGCGCTCGCGCCAGAGTTGAATCAAGCGCACACGCCGTGGGCCGTGTCTGCGAGGCGGACTCGAATGCCTAGCGACCGACCTCTGGCAGCACACAGTGAAACTCTCCGCGTGCTGACCGTGCATACCGGCTCCGACCCGTGGCCCCGAAGACCCGATGCATTTTCATCTGTCGTGTTGAACCAAGACTTTGACCATGACCGCGCCGCCACTCAACTTCGACAACCAACAAGGTTGGGGACTTCTCCAGACACTG
>CATPBD010000164.1 GCA_955652265.1 uncultured Gemmatimonadaceae bacterium
GAGTCGCCCAGCACATTGATGTAGCGGTTCAACTCCGGATCCTGGACGATCGGTAGTTGTGCGTTGATCTGTTGCGCATATTCCTGTCCCATCTGCACTTCCTGCTGCTGGGATATTCCGCAAGCAACGAGGGAGCACGTGACGGCAATGCCTACAAGAAATCGCTTCATTGATACTCCGGCGATGAGATTGCTTCTGAGACGCAAAGGCAAAACATATTCCAAGAATTACCCTGCTGGTATTCTGTGAAACTACTTACACTCGCGCGCGATCTGCACCGCCGAAAAGCACGCGAAAAACATTCGCTCTTCATCGCGGAAGGCGTTCGCTCGGTTGAGGAGCTGCTGCGATCCGGCCTCGCCGTTCGAGGCGCGTTGGTTGCTCCCCAGCTCGCTTCCGCCCCGCGTGGCGAAGCCTTGCGCAGGCAGCTCGATCAGTCGCGCGTTGAAGTCTCAGAGGTTTCAGAGAAGGATTTCCGCAGCGCGGCGGAGACAGAGTCGCCCCAGGGGGTTATCGCGATTGGCGAGGTTCCCACCCGATCTCTGGATACACTCGACATACCACTTGTGTGCCGAATCCTGGTGCTGGACGCAGTACAGGATCCGGGAAACGTCGGAACGATAGTGCGCACTGCGGCCGCTCTTGGCGCCACAGCGACGATCGCACTCCCAGGCACGGTTGATCTCTGGAACCCAAAAGTGATCAGAAGCTCCATGGGGGCCCAGTTTTACCACTCCGCCTTCCACGCCGATTGGGCGAGCCTCTCGCGCCTCCTCGACGCCGAGAAGATCGAGCTGTGGGCAGCGGATGCGCGCGGGGATCCTGTCGACCGAGCACGTGCTGTTAAGCGTCTGGCAATCGTCGTAGGTAATGAAGGGTCGGGCCTCAGCGCGGAAATTCGCGCGCGAGCGGACCGTACTATCTCGCTTCCCATCGCCACTAGCGTCGAGTCTCTCAACGTGGCGGTAGCAGCGGGCATCATACTCCACGAGCTTCGTCCATGATCGCTACTCTGGAAGCCATCTATGTGTTCGCCATGGGAGCCTGTTTCGGCTCCTTCCTCAATGTGTGCATTGACCGCTGGCCCGAAGGTCTCTCCGTGGTGAAGCCGAGGTCGAGATGCCCCAAGTGCGGACATCAAATCAAGGCGACGGAGAATATCCCGATCGTGAGCTGGCTGCTCCTCCGCGGGCGGTGCAGCGGCTGTAGAGAGCGGATCTCGATCCAGTACCCGATCGTGGAGCTGTTAGTTGGCTTGCTCTGGCTGGCCGCCTTCCTTCAGTTCGGGATGTTGTTCACGGCGTTTCGCGTTGCGGTTTTCGCGACCGTGCTTCTCGGAATCTCTATCACTGATGCAAAACACTTCCTCATTCCCGATGGCTTCACTGTGTTCGGGCTGTTTTTCGTGCTCCTCACTTCATTCGTAGCGCTCTACCTCGGCCAATCCGAGCCGTTCGCGGGGCCGTGGGACGCATTCATCGGGATGTGTGTTGGTGCGGGTGCGATATCCATCGTCGGATGGCTCGGCGAAGTGTGGCTCAAGAGGCCGGCGATGGGGTTCGGTGATGTAACACTCATGGCGGTTGTCGGCGCTGCGGTCGGTCCGACTCGGGCACTGCTCACGATCTTCATCGCCGCCATTCTCGCGCCGATCGTGCTGCTCGGGGTCGTTTATCCGCTCTCCGCTCGCGGACTGGCCGACGACAAGGGACAGACGGAGCTGGCGCTGGAAGCGAGTGGTGGATGGCGCAAACGCGAGCTTCCATTCGGCGTCTTTCTTGCGCCGGCTGCGCTGATTGCTTTGCTTTGCGGAGACGCGATCATCGCGTGGTATCTACGGTTCTCGGGGCTCTGACACGGGCTTCCCTCCAATCGCTTGAAATGAGTGCTCAATTGAATCGAAGCATCGTCCTCGCGGCTGCAGCCTCCCTCGGGCTCGTATCCGCGTGCGAAAGCCAGAAGCCCAAGTACGAAGGCCCATACGCCGCGCAGGTGGCCGAAGCAGTGCCGATGATCGAGAAAGCGGTGGGACTCAAGTTCAAGACTCCGCCGAAAGTCGAGACGCGCTCTAAGGAGCAGGTAAAGGAGTACATCATCAAGCAGGTGAGCGACTCGCAATCTGTCCGCGAGCTCAACGGGGAAGAGGCGGCCTACAAGAGGCTCGGCATGATTCCCGACACGCTCAAGCTGCAGCCGTTCATAGAGAGTCTCCTCGTCGAACAGATCGTCGGCTTCTACGATCCGCACACCAAAGTTTTGTACATTGTGGACGGCTCGTCCAAGGACCTAGTGGCGACGATTGTGACGCACGAGCTCGTACACGCGCTGCAGGACCAGTATATCAGCCTCGATTCCGTCCAAAAGACTGTCGGCGACAACGATCGCTCATCGGCCGCGCAGTCAGTGTTCGAGGGGCAGGCTGTCTATGAGCAGATCTCAATCATGCTCGGCGGCACCAACATCGCGATCAATCTCCCCGGTGGGTGGGACCGGATCAGAGAAATGATTCGGGAGACCCAGTCGTCGATGCCGATCTTCGCAGCGGCTCCACGGGTAATTCAAGAGACCCTCATTTTCCCGTACCTGAGTGGAGCGGAATTCTACAGGAATTACAAGGAACGCAAACCGGGTTCGATCATCTACAAGGACATGCCGGTTTCCACCGAGCAGATAATTCATCCTTCGGCGTATTTCGGCACTCGAGATAATCCGACGAAGGTTACGCTCGGCGCGCTCACCAACGCGAATGGAGTGTACGAAAACGACCTGGGAGAATTTGAGACGAGGTTGTTCCTCTTCCAGCACCTCAACGATCAGAACGAAGCGATTCGCGGCGCATCCGGCTGGGACGGAGATCGATACGCGATAGTGAATACCCCGGAGGGACCTGGTATCGTGTGGCTCACCGTCTGGGATTCACCTGTTGAAGCCGGCGAGTTCTACGATCTCGCGGGTCGGGCAATCGAGAAACGGTTCTCCACCAAAGCGATCGCCGGATCGACGAATCTCGTCAAGAAATATTCTGCCGGTGGGCGCGCGCTCCAGCTCACAACCGAGGAGATCGCCGGCCGACCGGTCGTTACCTACCAGGATCTACCGAGCGGTGCCAATCCGAACATCATCAACCCCTCGCAAGTGAAGCTGGTGAAGTAGGCACTCCGCAGCAGCCCACGGAGCCGAGTCATATAGCCCTGAGCTATAGGCCGAGCAGCTTCTGCAGACCGAAAGTGCAGACCCCGATCAGGCCGCCAAGAACGTAGCCGGTGATGATGATCAGATTGAGCTCGTTCTGGATGACGCCCCGCAGGATCTCCTCGACACGATCGACGCTGAAAGCCATCACTTTGCGCTCCACCATCGCCTGCACGTCGAGCTTCTTGATCAGCTCGGGCAGCTGATCGTGTATCCACTCCCAGATCACTGGCGCGGCGGACGCGGCAAGTCGCGCGGGGGCTTCCGGATCCTTCTTCGCCTCGACATCACCCAGTATCTCCGAGATCGGCTTCTGTAAATACGTCAGGATCGTGTCGTGGATCGCCCGCGAGATCTCTTCCCTGATCTCGGGCTCCTCGAGCAGTCCAACGACCTGCTCTACTCCATCAGTCTCGATCGCGTCGAGCACTGACTCGAATTTCTTCTCGGTCATCATCAGCTTGGCGAAAATGCGCTCGTGAAAGCGCATGTCCTCCACGAAGCGATTGAACATCGAGTGCAGTGCGGTGCGCAGCTTGACGCGAGTGGTGGGCTGGCCCAGGAACGCACCAAGCTTGGTCATCGCTACAGGCAGATACGCGGTCGTCGCTCCTTCGAGTGCGGTCACTACGGCGGGAGGAACCTTATCGATAAGCGGATCGCGCGAGGTGAGCATGTTGGCGATCACGTCCTCGAGCCGCGACTGAAACGCGGCGAGGAGCTCGGGACGCGCCAGCTCAGTCTGCAGATCTCCCGGCGTGAGTAGTCGCTCGCCGACTGTGCGCCCGAGGCTTTTCGCCAGTCTCGCCTGATTCTTCGGGATCGCACCCTGGAAACCAAACTTCTTCTTCTTCGGGTTGAAGAGCATCCACACCGCTACGGTGTCGGAGAGTCCTCCTGCCGCTGTTCCGACGAAGACGTGGATGCCGAACTGGATCCAGGGATTGGCGACATTCACCTACTGCGCGACTGCTCCTACCGGGCTTGACTGGTTGATGGAGGCGGTCACCGAATCCGAAACGGCGTTCTTCGGCGCGACATCGCCGTGGGGCTCAGCGGAATCGGCGAGCGAGCCGGGGCCTTTCACGAGAAGCGCGAGGTGAATGATCTCGTCCATCGTCGAAACGAACGTGAAGATCATGCTGTTGATCACCTCGTCGGGGATTCCACGCAGATCCTTCTCGTTCGCCTTGGGCAGAAGGACCTGCCGCAGTCCCGCCCGGTACGCCGCCATCACTTTTTCCTTGACACCACCTATCTCGAGCACCTTGCCGCGCAGCGTCATCTCGCCCGTGAGCGCAATGTCGCGACGGACTGGACGCCTGCTCAACACGCTCGCGATCGCCAGAGTAACGGCCGCACCGGCGCTTGGACCATCCTTCGGGATCGCGCCAGCAGGGAAGTGCACGTGGAGATCGCACTCCTTGAACTCGATGTCCTCAACGCCGAGGGTATGCGCGCGCGACCGTACGTAGGAATACGCAGCGTCTACGGACTCGCGCATCACGTCTCCGAGCTGTCCCGTCACGGTAAGGCGTCCGGTGCCGGGCATGCGGAGCGCTTCGATCACCATCAGATCGCCACCGGTCGCCGTCCAGGCCATCCCTGTGACTGCCCCAATCTCTGGTTCCTGATCCGCGTCCTCGAGCGTGTAGGTCGGATTTCCCAGGATGTCGGTCACCATCGGATTGTCGACCACCCACGCGCCTTCTTCCCCGTCGGCTTTCTTGCGGGCGCGCTTGCGCATGAGAGCTGCGATGTTGCGCTCGAAGTTGCGGAGTCCGGCTTCGCGTGAATAGCGGCTCGAGATGAAGCCGAGGACTTCGTCGGTGAACTGAATGTCCTTGTCGGTGATTCCGTGCTCCTCGAGGAGCCTCGGCAGCATGTAGCGCCATGCAATCTCGACTTTTTCTTCCACCGTGTAGCCGAGCACGCGGATGACTTCCATGCGGTCGCGCAACGGTGCAGGAATGTCGAACAGATTGTTCGCGGTGCAGATGAAGAGAATGCTCGAGAGGTCGAAAGGCAGATTGAGATAATGGTCGACGAAGTTCGAGTTCTGCGAGGGATCGAGAACCTCGAGCATCGCTGCGGTCGGATCTCCCGATGGCCCCCCCCTAGTCAACTTGTCTATCTCGTCGATCATCAGAACCGCCTCCCGCACCTGGACGCGACGCAGGGACTGCAGAATCAGACCAGGCATCGCTCCGACATAGGTACGGCGGTGTCCGCGAATTTCCGCTTCATCACGCACGCCGCCCACCGAGATTCGATAGAACGCGCGGCTGATGGACATTGCGATCGCTTCGCCGAGGGAAGTCTTGCCTGTTCCCGGAGGTCCGACGAAGCAGAGGATTGGACCGTGGGGATCGCCCCCGCGTAGCTTCCGCACCGCCAGGTACTCGGTGATGCGCTCCTTCGCTTCCTTGAGCCCGTAGTGCCGGCTGTCCAATAGTTCCTCGACCTTTTTCAGCTCGATGACTTCGTCGCTGGAGGACTTGCCGTTCCACGGCAGCGCCAACATCCAATCGAGATAGGTGCGAATGACCTGATACTCGCTCGAAGCGGGGGAGAGATTGCGCATGCGCTCGATCTCGCGCCTTCCTTCCTGCGCCGCCTTCTCCGGCAGATTCGCTTCCTCGAGCTTCTTGAGGGTCTCGATCGCTTCTTTTTCCCCCGGATCGCCCTCGCCCAGCTCCGACTGAATCGCGCGCAGCTGCTGGCGCAGGTAGAACTCCCGCTGGTGCTGCTCGATTTTGATCTCGGTCTGGCGCTTGACATCTTCGGCGACGCGGGCCCGGCCGACTTCGCGCTCGACGCGGCCGAGCAGAAACTTCAGGCGCTGGCCAATGTTGAGCCGCTGAAGAATCTCGTCCTTGTCGGAGACCTTGAAGTTGAGATTCGTAGCGGCGAGATCGGCGAAGCGACCCGGATCCGAGATGTTCATCTTGAGGATCGCCGGTACTTCGTCTGGAATTCGATCGATCAGCTCCGCCAGCGTCTCAGCGCCGGCCACGATCCGTGAGATGAGATCATCGACTTCGTTGGGATCGGGCGGGATTTCTTTAGCCGGCTTGATGCGGACGATCGGAAATGGCTCTGTTTGCGCCACGCCTTAGACGAAGATGCGCCTGAGACCTTGAAGGGTGATCTGAACGGTCTCGCCGGGAA
>CATPBD010000165.1 GCA_955652265.1 uncultured Gemmatimonadaceae bacterium
GATCTGGTTCTTGGCGACGTTGAAGTATGGGTTATCGACTTCGTTAGACGCAGACAGAATGGTCAGCCTGCGCCTGACACCAGATGGAGTCAGGTAGTCCTTGGCGTCATCTGTCTGGGGCCACAGCATCAAACCAATGAGCGGACCTATGTCCCCTTTGTAAACCTGATCGTTGTTGGCATAGGTATAGGCCATCGACACATCGGTGTTCAGACAGGAATTGATCTGCGCCTGTGAAGCGCCCGTGACATTGACACGACCGTAGTCCGAGCTGGGAACGACTCCCTGTTGGTTGTCGAAGGAACTAGCCAGCCGGTAGTTGATCCTGTCGTCGGCTGTTGCTCCGCTGAACGTCAGGTTGTGGGTTGCAGTCTTCCCCGTTCTGAGGAAGCCACCGATGTTGTCATAGAACACGGTTCCGGCAGGATACGGAGCACCGAAGTACGAAAACGAGCTCGATGACACGCCGCTTGGACCGTAGACGCGCTGCAACTCGGGCTTGGCTCTCGTGCTCTCGAACCTGAAGCTGTTGCTGTATTGAAAACCGCCGCCGGGCCTGCCACGCTTGGTGGTAATGACAATGGCGCCATTTGCAGCGTCGATGCCGTAGAGGGCGGCGGCTTCCGGCCCTTTCAACACGGTCAGACTCTCGATGTCCTCCGGATTGAGGTCGGCAGCGCGGTTCGTGAAGTCGACCCCTCGGTTGCTGAACGCCGAGTTCGCGTTATTGTCGGAGCCAAGAACGCCCGTATTGAGGGTCCGGTTGTCCATCGGTAGTCCGTCGAGGATCATCAGCGGCTGATTGCTGCTACTGATGGAGCTGATGCCTCTAATGGTGATCGACGACGAGGCGCCGGGAACGCCCGAGGAACTGGTCACGTCGACGCCGGCGACACGACCCTGCAACGAATTGACGAAATTCTCTCGTTGCGCTTGAGCGATGTCCGAACCCTGAACAGTCTGCTGAGAATACCCCAAAGACCTTTGCTGAGTGGTCTGTCCCAAGGCCGTAACCACCACTTCGTTCAGAGTAGTGGCAACCCGACCTAGCGCAAAATCCTGCGTGGCGGCTCCTGCTTCCGGTATCGTCACTGCGAGGCGCTGCGGCGCGTAGCCGACCCTCCGCGTGACAACGACCTGTGATCCCGGCCCGACCCCGGTAATCGTGTAAGTACCATCCGTCCCGGTCTGTGCGCCAATCGCAGTTCCCTCTACGCGTATCTGCACTCCGGCGAGCGGCGCACCAGTTGCGGCATCGCTGACGCGCCCGCGAATGATGCCGGTGCCCTGCCCGACAGCGAGTGCTGGACACGCAAGCAAGGCGAGTGCGAGAAAACTCAGAACTCGACCTAACGGCATCGTGCCTCCAGAATCGATTGTAAATGGTGATGCTTGCGAGAAGCGAGTACCGTCAACCCAGCTCTCTCCGCGAAACCTGTTTTGAGTATCCGCTCCGCCCCACGAGGGCCAATCATATTCCCATGCCGAAAAGCTGTCAAATCGTTTTGGCGGCTTCGCGTAGTGGCACGCGGGATAGGCACCGGCGTGTATAATCAGACATGTCTTCCAAGCTGACCGTCGTCATCGCTGCTTTCGCCCTCGCGTGTGCTCCAGCTCCCGCGACGATTGCTCCCACGATCGTGCCCGGGGTCGATGCATCGGCGCGGCGGCTTCTGGGTCCTGCCAATCCCGGGGCCTTGACTCCACTGTCCGCCGCAGACCGGCGCTGGGTCGAGAACACCATCGCATCGCTCACACTCCGTGAAAAAATCGGACAGCTGATCATGCCGTGGGTCGGCGGCGATTACGCGGCCGTTGGATCGCCCGAATTCGAGCAGGTTCGCAAATGGGTACAGGATGACAGAGTCGGAGGACTCGTCCTCTCTATCGGTCTTCCGCTCAGTTACGCCGCGAAGCTGAACGAGCTGCAGACGCGAGCAAAGGTTCCGCTCCTTATCGCGTCCGACATGGAGAACGGTCCGGGCATGCGGCTCGGCAACATCTACGCGCTGCCTTCGCTCCTGCCGCAAGGCGGTGGGACCATGTTCCCTCCCGTCATGGCGCTCGGCGCCACCGGTTCGGAGGATCTCGCTTACAAGCTCGGGCAAGTCCTCGGGACAGAGGCGCGAGCCATCGGCGTGCATCTCGCTTTCGGACCAGTGCTGGATGTGAACTCGAATCCGCTCAACCCCATAATCAACACTCGCTCATTCGGCGAAAGTCCCGAGCTGGTGAGTCGGCTCGCTGGCGCGTACATCCGGGGTGCCAGATCGATGGGACTGATGACCACTGGAAAGCATTTTCCGGGTCATGGAGACACCGATACGGATTCGCACATCGACCTGCCAACCATTCGCGGAGATCGCGCGCACCTCGATTCGGTCGATTTTCCACCTTTCCGCGCGGCGGTCGGCGAGGGGATCGACGCGATCATGACCGCCCACATCGCGGTTGTAGGCATTGAAGGCCCGGACGCTGGTCCCGCGACACTGTCGCACACTTTCATGACGGAAATCCTCCGAAATGAAATGCACTTCGGCGGAGTTCTCTTCACCGACGCGATGACGATGGGTGGAGTCGCCAAGCGCTACGGTGCGACCGAGCCGCTGATCATGGCCCTCGACGCAGGAGCGGATGTGCTTCTCATGCCTCGAAGCGTTCGGGACGCGATCGAGACCGTGGTTGGCGCCGTGAAGAGCGGCCGACTCAGCGAATCGAGAATCGATGCTTCAGTGCGCCGCGTTCTCACCGCCAAGGCGCGCGCGGGTCTCAGGCAGGGCCGACTCGTGGATCTCAACGCCGTCGACCGCATCGTCGACATCCCCGAGCACACCGAGATCGCCGAGGAAGTTGCCAGGAGGTCGATCACTCTCGCGCAGGACAAGCTGAATCTGGTTCCACTCGCGGGGGACACCACGAAGAGAATTCTTTCCATCACTTACGCCGATCCGGCAGACTTGGTCGCCGGCCGCGCGTTCAATCAGATCATTTCCGACCGACTTCCCCGCACCCAGCCATCGCGAGTCGATGCACGGACCAGCGAGACCGAGTACGCGGCTTTGAGCGCCGAGGCGGACTCTTCGGACCTCCTTGTGGTTTCCGCCTACGTCTCACCACAGGAGTTCTCCGGCACTGTAGGCACCCAAGCGGCCTTTTCCGAATTCATTGAGAAATTTGCGTTGTCCGGGAAGCCGATAATCGTCATCTCCTTCGGGAGCCCGTATCTCCTCAGCGCCTTCCCTTCGGTGTCGTCGTACCTCCTCGCGTGGGGTGGCGCCCCCGTCAGCCAGCGCGCTGCAGCCCTCGCGGTTCTCGGCGAGCGGGAGATCAACGGTCGACTTCCAATTTCGTTGCCGCCGAGTCTGTCTTTCGGCGCCGGCATTCATAGAGAACAGACCGGGATGTAAAGATCAATGAAGTCTCTTTGCCTCATTCTTAGTTCTGTAGTCGCGGCTGTCGCGTGC
>CATPBD010000166.1 GCA_955652265.1 uncultured Gemmatimonadaceae bacterium
AACCTGGGCCGCATCGCCGGTGGGGACTGTATGGCACATTCTGCACCGCGCCTCGTACGACTCCGTCCCGCCGACCATGATTTGTGGCGAGTTATAGGGGGCTGGACGTCCACCGATCAGCCTCTGGTTGCGGCTGGCCGGACCCCCGCACAGGACGCAGATCGCGTGCAGCTTGTCGACGACCTCTGCAATCGCCATCAGGTCGGGCATTGCCCCAAATGGCTCTCCGCGAAAGTCCGTGTCCGTTCCGGCGACGATGACGCGCCGCCCTCTGCTCGCGAGCGAAGTCACCAGCGGAACGATTCCGTCATCCATGAACTGAGCCTCGTCGATTGCGATCACGTGCGCCATCGGGTCGATCTGCTGCCCGATCTGCGCGGCCGAGTCCGCGGGAATCGCCTCGACCGTGCGGCCGTCGTGACTCGAGATGGAGTAGATGCCTGCGTAGCGCGCATCGAGGTGCGACTTGAACACCTGCACCCGTTTCCGCGCGATGATCGCGCGGCGCACACGACGAATGAGCTCCTCGCTCTTGCCGCTGAACATCACGCCAGCGATGACTTCAACCCATCCACCCGTCTGGTGGAATGGTCCACTCGGCCCGCTCACGAGCGGTCGCGATCTCTACGGGGAGGACCTCCGCGACTCGATCTGTCCGAAGGTCCGCCACGCCGGGGAGCGCCTGGCCGACCCCGCGGCGGAGCGCCACGGTCACGCGACACGCGGTCCGGGCGATCGCCTCTCTCGCTGGCGGAGCGTTCTCTTTCCTCCTTGTCTTGTTCGCCGCGCACCACGACGCGCCGGCCACGAATCATCGTGCCGTTGACTCTGGCGATGACGCTGGCCGCATCAGCTTCGGCGACCTCGACCAGCGCATGGCTCTCACGCACGTCGATTTTTCCGACGTGATCACCAGAAATTCCTCCTTCGCCGGCGATGGCGCCCATGAGGTCGCCGACCTTTACGCCATCGCGCGTTCCGACGGTCATGAAAAGACGGGTCATCCCCCCCGATGCCGCATTGGGTCGATCGCCATCCGTCGGTCTCGGCCGCGCGACGGGAGGAGTATTCTCGGCGGCCGCGCGCCGCTGCGCCCGCTCGCGCTCGAGAACGTGGAGGGCGGCGGCTGCCAGCTCGGCCGCGTCGAACTCCTCGAGAAGAGGCTCGAGCGCGATGATCTCGCGCGGTGGAACACCACGCACGAGCACATTCCGCAGCTCCTGTCGCACCGCTTCGTCGCGATCATGGGCGCGACGCTCCGGCCCGCTGAGATTGAGGGGCGCGAGACGTCCACCCGTCAGCTCCCTGAGCCAGGCGATCTCTCCGGGTCTTGTCATGACCACGACCTGAACCGGTTTCGACTGAGCGACCCGTTGCAGCTCCGCGGGCGTTACCGGAGGCTGGTAGAAAATCACCGCGTGCGCCGGAGTTAAGAAATCCGCCTGGGTTACGCGGATGCTCGGGTCATCATCGTGATAACCGAGCGTACGCAGAGTCTCCCTTGCGGTCTCAGCGGTGGCTGCATCGCGGGCGACCACTACGGCGGAGGGTGGGTTCATGTCATCGAGCAATCGTCTCAGCGCGGCGGGTCGGGCGCTGGCGCCAACCGTGATGTGCCTGATGATAGGAAGCTCGTAATTCTCCGGCATCTGCGGCGCTTCGACCTCGGCAGCTCCTACTCGTCTTGCCCGGCGCGCATACCGCTCGACGAGGTTCTCAACAGCGGGCGTCACCTTGCGGACGACAATGACACGACTTGCCTCGCTGACCTCGCCAAGGAGCGCTTCGAGAGCAGCGACGGCCTCGGGGCCGTCATCGATGATGTCGTCCGCCCAGGCGAGAACCACGTTTTTTACAGAATCGAGCTTGAGCAGCGAAGCGCGGACTAAGCCGCCGAGCTCTGACGCCGACCCGGCAACGGCGAGGACGGGACGCGTCTTGAAGAGCCGGGCCGCGCGGGAGGCGCTCGTTATCGGCACTACTTCGATTCCTGCCGGGCCCGAAAGCCGCAAAACGGTCTCGGAAATCGTGAGGGCCGCTTCTGCATCCCGCGTGACGACCACGACCTGCGTCCCTCCTGCCGCGGGATCGATGCGCGCCAGGGCCGGAGTCAGAAATTCCGCAATCGACTCGGTCGTATGCGGAAGGGTGTAAACCAGATTCTGGGCGCGACCTACCTGTCCGGAAGCGCGCTCTCCGACTTCCTCCGATTCCAACATCCTAAACCTCTAATTTGCAACGTGGCGGAGTGAATGCCGCGCCGGTATCGTTATATGTCTTGCCTCTCGCGGCGACGCCGCCTCCAAAGATAGCAGCATCGGGGTTCCCATGATTACCGCCATCGTATTGATCAAGGCCGAGCCGCAGCGAATCGCCAAGTGCGCGACGACGCTGGCGGGGATAGATGGCGTATCGCAGGTCTACTCGGTCTCGGGCGAGTGGGATCTCGTGGCGATGATCGAAGTCGCTGAGCACGATGCCATTGCGCGCATCGTGACGGAGGAGGTCACAGTCGTTCCGGGCATCAAATCGACCCACACGCTGACCGCATTCCGCGCCTACTCGAAGAAAGATCTCGAGCAGGCGTGGGACATCGGGCTGGAGTAAGGGCCGATGCTGGTGAGCAGCTCAGGTCCGGACGCAGCGAGCCGGACCGCACTTCGATTGCTGAAACAGCGGCTCCCGGGCATGAGCGTGATGGAGGGCGCTACATCCGTCGAGCCGCTAGCGACAAACGACCCGCCAATTCTTCGCGCGGCGACGGTTGTAGAAGGCACCACACTGAGCGCGGTGAGAGTTCCGGACTTCTCACCGCAGACGCGCTCGGGATTCGGAGCGTTTCTCGACGGGGCGCAGAAGGTCCAGATCGTCGGTCACCACGAGGGAATGCCGATAGTGGTCGGCACCGTCTCCGCAGCAGTGCGCATTCGAGTGAACCGACGTCTGACTACCTGGGGACATCAACCCCCGAGGATCGAGCGGAAGATCTACCTGCCGCTGCGCTATCTGCCTCCGCTCGCCGAGATTCGCGCGGCTGGCACGGACCGGGATGGGGCGAACTGGCAAATCGTCGACACGTCGACGGCCGACACGAACGGCGAATACCCGAGCCAGCACCCGGCGGTCTTGCTCGAGCGCGCAACGCGCGCCGTCGATCAGCAGCGGGAACAGCTCGAAGACCGTCTGGCTGAAGCCTGGTGCGCGCGCGGAGAGTCGCCGCTCTTCATCGACGGCGGGATCAGTAGAAGCGCGAGCGTTGCGTCGTCTTGGAGCGCCGTCGGCGTGATAAAGAGCCATCGCACGCTGTACGTCGAAGGTGATGCGCTCCGGGTCGTGCTCGGGCTTCGAAAGGGAGAGCGGTCTTCGGTTTTTCGGGTGTCGCCCCGGTCTCGCAGCTCGGTGATGAGCTGGTATCTCCGTCTGCGCAGGGCCGACGGCCGTGATGCCCTGTGGGGGTTGGTGCGCGTCGAGATGGCTGAATGCGACCGACCGTCAGATCGCGCTGACGAGATCTCGAGATGGGTCATGGCGGAGACCACTCCGCTTTCACTCCCCGACGGCCGGTGGGACAAGCTCGCCTATGGCGTCAGGGACTGCGAAGAATTCCTGAGAGCCATTTCATGAGCGAAGCACTGGGGCGCGTAGTAGCGACGGAGCGGAAGCCGAACACTCCGCACGAATTTCACTTCTGGACGGCGATCGACTCGCCGGTCGGAATCGGGACAATCGTGCGCGTGGATGGAGCGCAGCCGATCGATGGGCAGATTCCGCACATCTTCGGGATCGTCGTCGAGGGATTCAGTTACACCGATCTCCAGTCGCCAATGCACGACGTGCTCGGTCACGATGGCTCACCGACGCTCGCGGGGTTCGCGTCGACTGAGAGAGCGGAGATCCGGCTCTACACCGCAGCGGTGCTGCGCCAGATTCCTGAGGAGCCGCTTCAACCAGTGCCGATGGGCCAGGTTTTCCTCGCCGAAGAGGCGGACGTGCAGGTGGCGCTGAGGATGGACGGCTATCTGCGCGAGGGCGCCAACACCGGAATTCCGGTCGGGGTGTATCGCGCCGGTGGAACCGACGCAGTGATCTACCTCGACGCGGATTTTCTGCTCGGTCCGGAGGCTGCGCACCTCAACATCACGGGTGTGTCCGGCCTCGCGACGAAGACGAGCGCAGTCGAATGGCTGCTTGCCTCGCTCTTCAAGCATTTCCCCGAGGAGAAGGGGTCGATTGCGGCGGTGTGCTTCAATGTGAAGGGACCGGATCTCTGCTATCTCGACCAGGCGGGCAAGATCGAGAAGACGGACGAAGCGCTCTACGAGAAGCTGGGAGTGGAGCCCAAGCCGTTCGAGAACGTCGAATACTTCGCGCCGTATACAGCGAAAGGTCTCGCTCTAAACACGTTCCGGAACAACGAAGCGCTTCTCGACAACGTCACTCCGCTCACATGGGGACTGCGGGAAGTCCTTCAGTACGCGGAGGTTCTCCTCAACAAGGACGACATCGACGCCAAGGCTGATGCGTTGATCGACTTCATCACTGAGAACGTCGTCGACAAGGAGTTCCCATCCGACGGGATCCTACAGAAGAACCACAAGGTACAATCCTTCGCTGATCTGGATGCGTGGTTCCGCGACGTTCTGCAGGGAATGGAAAAGAAAAACGGTGAGTCCTGGCGCACTCACCACGTGGCTACGATCCGAAAGGTCCGCAACCGGCTATCCAACATCTCGACGCGCTGTGCCGGCCTCGTTACCGACTCGGGTGCGGTGAGTGACCTCCCGTTCGGGAGCTTTGGCGACCGCACGGTGTATGTGGTGGACGTCGCGAACCTCGAGGAAGATGCTCAGGACCTCATCTTCGCCCGCATCGTCTCCAAGCTTCGGGAGCACCTCGAGCGGAGAGACCTCGGCGTCAAGCACCTGGTGGTGTTCGTCGACGAGCTCAACAAGTATGCGGCGGGCGATGGACCAGAGACCTACGTCAGGAAGATGCTGCTCGATATCGCCGAGCGTGGGCGCTACCTCGGCTTGGTTCTGTTCAGCGCCCAACAGTTCAGGTCGCAGGTGCATCGTCGCGTCGTGGGCAACTCCGGCACCGCCCTGTTCGGAAGAATGGATCCGGACGAGCTCTCGACACCGGGCTACGCGGTGCTGAGCGCGGCGACGAGAACCAAGCTTGCGACGCTGGAAAAGGGACAGTTGATGATTCGGCATCCACATTTCACGCAACCGATTTTCGTTCGCTTCCCGCGTCCATCCGTGATGCAGGGACGCGAGGGCTCAGAGCGCTATCCGCAGTCGAATGAGATCTCGCTCGATGCGGCGATTCTCCGCGCTCTCAGGCCGCTCGATCCGACGATAACGCTTCCATGGGTGCAGGAGATCACTGCCCTTTACACCGAGCAGGAAGTGATTCGCGCGCGCAACGCGACGCTTCTCGCCCGGCCGAAGGATGTGAAAGCGTACTTCACCTCCCAGTTCCGGAAGATCATTCCGGCCCAGCCGGCTCAGCGTCCGATGGCGGGAAGCATTCGTTCCGTCCCTGAGAACGATCCGTATGGGTTTTAGGGCTCTCCTAGCATTGCTTGTTTTCGCTACCGCTGCGGATGGTC
>CATPBD010000167.1 GCA_955652265.1 uncultured Gemmatimonadaceae bacterium
CCCTCGGCGTCCATAAACTTCTTGACCTCGACGCCCGCATTCGGCGTGACGGCGAGATCGATTTCAGGCTGTGACGAAACTGACATTTATCCTCCAGTACTCCATGAAACTTAGGCTGGTACGCCTACTCCGGGTAGTGTTGCCGGCTCCTCGCGGAAAGAGCGCGCGATCCAGCTAAACGCGACCACCGCGATAGCCAGCATTACAAAGCCTTCGACCAGGTTCCCAAGCACCAACTTACCGATCCCGAACAGAGTGGAGTACACTGCCACGATGCCGGCGATCCAGTTCGTCCAGGCCAGCGCGCCCCCGGGAATGCTCTCCCGACCGAACCCGGCGCGCTCCGAAACTCGCACCCACCCGGGCCCGCCGGGCCGCACCCGCCGGTAGAACGCCTCCAGCACCCTGTCAGGCTCCGGTTTGGTGGCAAAGGTCACCCCTAACCAGACGACTGTACTCACCGCTACGGTAACGAGCATTACCCAGGCGTCGGCGCGCAGGTCGCCAGCGGCGAATCGTGGCTTGATGACGTTGATTGCGGTCACCGACACGACGAAAGAGGCGATCATCGCACTGATCTCGCTCCAAGCGTTGATGCGCCACCAGTACCAGCGGAGAATCAGCACGAGCCCTGTGCCCGAACCGAGCGCCAACAGAAACTTCCACGCGCCCTCGATCGTTCCGAGAAAGTGAGTAACGACCGCTGAGGCGAGGAACAGGAAAATCGTTGCCCAACGAGAAATCGCCACGTAATGCTTCTCCGTGGCGGTGCGGTTGAGGAATCGCTTGTAGAAATCGTTGACGAGGTAGGACGCACCCCAATTGAGCTGAGTCCCGACGGTGGACATATACGCCGCCGCGAAGCCCGCCATCATGAACCCTCGCCAGGGCGTCGGAAGGAGATCTACGAACGCCTGCACGTAGGCGGCTTCGTGATCGTGGGTCGGGCCGATACCGGCGGGATACAGCAGCACCGTGCAGAGTCCGGTGATGATCCACGGCCACGGTCTGATCGCGTAGTGCGCGACATTGAAGAAGAGAGTGGCCAGGACTCCGTCACGCTCTGTTTTGGCGGAAAAAATTCGCTGTGCCACGTAACCACCACCGCCAGGCTCTGCGCCCGGATACCACGCCGCCCACCATTGGACCGAGAGGAATACGCCCAGCGCGAGCAGGGGCATCCACGGATAGGCCTCGATTCCATTTGGCGTGATTTTCACGGGAAGCACCGACAACGCGGCGTCGGCGCTTCCAAAATGAGTCGTGAGGCCATCCTTGAGCTTGTCCATTCCGCCTACAGCGCGCACCGCGTACACGGCGAGAACTATGACCGCGCTCATCTTGATGACGAACTGGACGAGATCGGTCCAGAGCACGGCCCACATTCCCGCGCCGGCCGAATACGCAACCGTGATTATGAAGCAGATCCCGACCGCGATCACTTCTCCGGGAACGTTGAATCCGAGAAGGTTGACGTCGCGGAGGCCGAGCGAGATCGTGAGGATCTTGATCATTGCCTTGGTCACCCAACCAAGGATTATGAGGTTGATCGGGATTGCGAGGTAGAGCGCGCGGAACCCGCGCAGTGCGGCGGCGGGCCGGCCGCTATAGCGGATTTCTGCAAACTCGACATCCGTCATGACGTGCGCGCGTCGCCACAGTCGGGCGAAGAAGAAAACGGTCAGCATGCCGCTCATCAGCATGTTCCACCACAGCCAGTTTCCGGCGACGCCGTGCGCGGAAACGAGACCCGTCACGACCAGCGGGGTGTCGGCCGCAAACGTCGTCGCGACCATTGATGCTCCCGCCAGCCACCAGGTGACCTGGCGTCCGGAGAGGAAGTACTCGTTGAGGCTCTCGCCTCCGCGTTTAGTGAAGTAGAGTCCGATGCCTACCGAGAGGATGAAGTAGGCAGCGACAATCGCCCAGTCGATCGCAGTCAGCGCCATAAGTGAGGGATTGAGGTGGCCAGGCAAGACGTTTGCGTTGGTCGCTCCGGTCCGTCAGCGCTCCGGAACGCCACCGTGTATCATATTGGTACCTCCGACACAACCAAAATTACCGGACAATCCTCGATGATGCGATACAATCGGCTGCTAGCAGTGCTCCTCCCTGTCTGCGGCGGCTGTGTGGTAGTCAACCAGAATCTCGACCCGACTTCGGAGCTGGCCGAAGCCAGAGTAAAACCAGGAATCACCGTTCTGCTGAGCGATAGCTTACATCTCATTCGCGGAAAGCGCATCGGCCTGCTCACCAATCAAACCGGGATCAACGAAAGGGGAACTTCCGATATCGACCTGCTGAGGGACCGAAGAGCGCGCGACGCCAACGTGCAGCTGGTGCAACTTTTCTCTCCGGAGCACGGGCTCCGCGGCACGGAGGACAGGCCGAACATCGAGAGTGGCGTGGACGCGAAAAGCGGATTGCCGGTCTACTCGCTGTACGGCCAGCAGACGATGGCTCCCCCAGACAGCATTCTCGGACGACTCGACGCACTCGTCTTCGACCTTCAGGATATCGGCACCCGCACCTGGACCTACGTCGGGGCGATGGTGTACTCGATGCGCGCTTCCGCGCGAGTCCACAAGCCGTTCATCGTTCTTGATCGGCCGAACCCGATCACCGGCTACATCATCGAAGGGCCGGTGCTCGACAACTCGCTCGCGAACCCCGAAGATCCGACGCCCGGACGACCGGGGCTCGCCTACGCGCTCTGGCCGATTCCGTTGCGTCACGGGATGACGATCGGCGAGCTGGCGCTCTACTTCAACGACGTCATGAAGATCCACGCCGAACTCCGCGTCGTTCCCGCTCAGGGGTGGAGGAGAGACGTGTGGTTTGATCTCACCGGTTTGCCGTGGGTCAAGCCGTCACCCAACATGCCGTCGCTACAGAGCGCAATGGTTTATCCCGGGCTCGTCGCGTTCGAGGCAACGAATCTGTCGGTGGGACGAGGAACGCCCGAGGCGTTTCAACGTGTCGGAGCGCCGTGGTTAAACGCCGCGGCGACGGTTGCGCTTCTCAGGGATCGCGAGATCCCGGGCGTACGGTTCTACGCGGAAAGTTTTACTCCAGTGAACCCGACAGACGGCAAGTACGGCGGGCAGACCATTCCAGGAATCAGGGTTAGTGTCACCAATCGAAGCGCGCTGCAATCGGCGCGGGTGGGAGCCACGCTGCTGTGGGCAATCAACAAGACCGCGGGCACCAGATTGATCATTGATAACCGCGGCTTCGACCTCAGGTTCGGCGCACCGGCAGTGAGGGAAGCGCTTCTTCGCGGCGTCGATCCGGATGTGCTTATCGACCGCGAGTACAAGGCCGCGTACGCGTTCAGGGAACGGACCCGGCAGTACCTTATCTATAGGTGACGGAAGGATTGAAGCGAACTGCAACAGAACAGGCGAGAGTTGTCAGTAGCACAAATGCCAGTTTTTTAGTCACTGCGCTCTGACTTCAATACTGGCGTTACGGCACAAGCAGTTGCTCTGAACGCCACCGGGATAAGTCTAGGCGTAGTGAACTGACAACTAACATCTACGCTTCTGGAAACTCTCGCCCGTTCTGTTGCAGTCAAACTAGTATCCCGCGCCCGAAGCACATCTCTTGCAACGCCTGGCATTCCGCAGTCCCAATACTCTACGGAGGCACCGCATGCGTGTTCTTATGGTCTCGCTGTCAATGTTGGCGCTCGCTGCGTGCACTTCCGGGCGGCAGGTCGAAGTGCGCACCGGGCCCGAGCCAACGGTTGACACCTCGATCAATCTGACGAACAATCTGAGTCAGGCTGTGAACGTCTACGTCGTTAGCGGCGGAAACGACATCTTCCTCAAGCAGGTATCAGCGAACAGTGTGGATCACATTCCCGTAGCGGGAGTTCCGGCGGGCGCGACGGTGAACCTTCGTGCTGTGACGGTCGATGGAACTCGCACCTACACGAAGAACAACGTAACCCTTTCCAGCGCGTACGACTGGCGTCTGCCGTGACGAACAAGTGTCTCTCGAGCTAGGGCACTGCTGGCAATAGGTCGTTGAAGGGCTTAGTTTCAGGGGGCCGGCGTGTTTTGCACGACGGCCCTTTTTTGTGCGCCGTCAGCCCGAGGAGCCGGCACGTCGGCCAGTTCCCGCTCACCGCCGGCCCCTGCTGAATGCCAAGTCCCACCGATTATGTAAAGAACGGAGTACTGCGCGCGCTCGATCCGGCGGTGAGTTTTCTCGCGCGGCGCAACGTCAGTCCCAACAAGATTACCACGGTTGGAACTCTTCTGACGGTCGCCGCGGGAGTAGTCTATGCGACCGGTCACATCATGACGGCCGGCTGGTTGATGTCACTGACTGCGTTCTTTGATGTGGTTGATGGGCAGGTGGCGAGGAAAACAGGCAGGTCGACCGTTTTCGGTGCGTTCTACGATTCCACCCTCGACCGCATCGCCGACGGAGCGTTGATGGCGGGTCTCACCGTGTTTTACGCCACGAGCCCCGTTCACCACAACCTCTACATGGTGGTTGTCTGCCTCGTCGGGATCATCGGAACTTTTGTGGTTTCCTACACGCGAGCGCGCGCGGAATCCCTGGGCATCGACGCGAAGGTTGGAGTAATGCAGCGTCCGGAGCGTATTGTTCTTCTGTCAGCCCCGCAGGCACTGTTCGGACTTTTCTGGAACGGCTGGGTGTTGATGGGCATCATCGTTCTTCTCTCCGTGACCGCCTGGATCACGGCCGTACAGCGGATCGCCTTCGTTTATCGCGCGACAAAACACCTCGACTCCAAGCCGATTCACATCATCAGCGATCCCGCGTCGCCACCGAAAGCGACGGGAGTATCAGCGACGCGACGGGCACAATCCTAAACACACAACGGAGATAGAAATTGGTCAGATCGTCCTCTAGTAGCGCCCCGAAGTCGATAGCGCCGGCCACCGGTCGTCTGGGCATACTGACGCCGGGGCTCGGCGCAGTGGCCACAACCTTCATGGCCGGGGTCGAGAGCATCCGGCGCGGTCGCTCCAAGCCTATCGGCTCGCTGACGCAAATGGCGACCATCCGCCTCGGAAAGAGAACGGACAAACGCGCTCCGCTGATCAAGGACCTCGTCCCGCTCGCCAAGCTGGACGACATCGTCTTCGGCGCGTGGGATCCGATTCCGGATGACGCGCTGACGGCCGCGAGAAAGGCAGGCGTCCTCGACGAACGGGACATCGAGCCGGTTGCGGATTTCCTGAAAGCCATCAAGCCAATGCCCGCGGTGTTCGACAACAAGTATGTAACGCGCATTCACGGCACGAACGTGAAGAAGGGAAAGACGAAGCGCGATCTGGCGGAGCAGCTGCGTCAGGACATGAGGGATTTCAAGGCGAAGAACAAGTGCGATCGCCTGGTCATCGTTTGGTGCGCATCCACCGAGATCTACCTCAAGGCTGGTCCGCAGCACGCGACCATCGAGCAGTTCGAGAAGGCGATGGAGAAGAATGACGACGCGATCGCCCCGTCGATGCTCTACGCCTATGCAGCAATCATGGAAGGCATTCCGTTTGCCAACGGAGCGCCCAACCTGTGCGTGGATACGCCCGCGCTTCTGAAGCTCGCACAGGACCGCGGCGTCCCGATTTCCGGGAAGGACTTCAAGACCGGCCAGACCTGGATGAAGACGATTGTGGCGCCGGGACTGAAAGCGCGCATGCTCGGCCTCGCCGGTTGGTATTCGACCAACATCCTCGGCAACCGCGACGGAGAGGTGCTCGACGATCCGCAGTCGTTCAAGACGAAAGAGGAATCCAAGCTGAGCGTGCTTCATACCATCCTGCAGCCCGAGCTGTACCCCGATCTCTACAAGGATTTCACGCACGTCGTTCGCATCAACTACTACCCGCCCCGCGGAGACAACAAGGAAGGCTGGGACAACATCGACATCGTCGGGTGGATGAACTACCCGATGCAGATCAAGATCAACTTCCTTTGCCGGGATTCGATTCTCGCGGCGCCGATCGTGCTCGATCTGGCGCTGTTCTCGGATTTTGCCCAGCGCGCGGGAATGAAGGGCATCCAGGAGTGGCTGTCGTTTTATTACATGAGTCCGATGGCCGCGCCGGGACTGCAGCCCGAGCACGACCTGTTCATTCAGCAGACGAAGCTCAAGAACACGCTCCGTCACTTGATGGGTGAGGAGCAGATCACCCATTTGGGTCTGGAGTACTACGCGTGACCCGGTGTCTGCTGGGTGCCGTGCTCACGACGCTC
>CATPBD010000168.1 GCA_955652265.1 uncultured Gemmatimonadaceae bacterium
ACATGAAAAAGCGGCGGTGACTGTTGAGGATTCCCAGGCACCACGCGGAGAAAACGAGAAGTCCGGCGCCAGGGAAAAGAATTCTGGTCAGTCGGACCGTCAGTTCCCGCTTCTCACCGGTAAAGCCGTTGGCGATTACGGCGACGAGCCATGGTGCCGTGAGCGTGCCCACCAGCACGATGATCGACGCGACGAGCGCAAGCATTGCGGCCACCGCACCAGCCAGCCGAGTCGCGTCGTTCTCCTCTCCTCTCCCCAGGAGCCCAGCGTACTCGGGAATGAACGAGGCAGACAGCACGCCCTCGCCGAACAGGTTCTGTAGCATGTTCGGAATGCGGAACGCCGCATTAAACGCGTCAGCGGCGAGGCCCGCTCCAAGGTAGCGCGCCATCATCGTCTGGCGGATCAGGCCAGCCAAACGACTCAATAGGATTCCGGTCCCTACCAGAAACGCCGCGCCTCTCGATCTGTCGAACGCGCGGCTCGTCGTCCGAGGGGTCGCCCGCCGCTCGATCGGCGGCGCCGCCTCGGTTACTTCGTCAGCCTCCGGCGATAGAAATTCTGGAAGCGGACGGCCCTTGGGCTCGGTCTCTTCCTCGTTCACGGCCGACCCCGCGCCGACACGGGTGGGTCGACGGAGCGCGAACTCTGCACCCTCCCTCCCGCGAGTCGTCGCGCATGCTCTCGCGCTTCCGCGAGCATCGCCTCCTTGAGCGCCACGCCGTAACGCGCGAGGAGGGGCACGAAGTTGAGGCTTCGCTCTTGCGGCTTGCCGAACGGATACAGGGAGCCGCGCGCTGTAGCGATCTCGTGCATAATGTCGGCGTGTTGTCGCTTCGCGGCGGCGATCAGGCGTCGCTCGAAGCGGTCCAGTCGCCGCAGAAGGTTCGCGCGGAGTCCCCCCGTCACAGCTGGACCAACCGGCGCACGTTCCTCAGCGACGGCCCCGCTGAGCGCATCGAGACGGTCGTTGAGTGTCGCACGCGTCGCGTTCAGCTCCTCGATCACGCGCTTAGGCAGTCGGGCCCGGGCTACGCGTGCTTCGACCTCGTGCGGATCTCGAAAGTCCTCCGGCACCAGGTCGAGCTCTTCGAGAATCTTTTCCACGTGCGGCTCGATTATCACGCACGACCAACGTTGGAGAATTAGCGGTTGTGCGACCCCCAGAGTCTCGGCGATTGGTCCGATTTGCGCGAAGTACGCGATCTCGGCCGGTCCGCCGATGTAGCTCGCAGTCGGAAGAATTGCCCGCTCGACAACCGGCCGCAGCAACACGTTTGGTCCAAGATCGCCCGAGCTTGCTTGCCTGGCTGCGGATTTGATGGGGACCCGCTTGCGGCTGCCGGACGACGAGCTGAATACGAGTGACAATCCGGGGACATCCTGCACCTGCGGAGCAAATCCCGCCAATTCCAGGTCCTGGTTGCGCGCGCGCAGGGCGTCGGCTATTTCGCTCGCGCGCTCCAGCGCCTTGGTCACAATTGGCCGTGCCGCCTCACGAGTAGCGAAATGCGAGGCGTCGATAACCGCGATTCCCAGCGGAGCAAACAGCGCGCGGAGGAAGGACACGTACGCCGAACCAACCGTCTCTCCCGACGTGTAAAACCGCTCGAGAAGATCGATTGGCGTGCGATCGATTACCGAGCCCGCAGCGTGTTTGAGGGCTTCGAGCTGCACAGATACCTCGCCGAGCGGCATCGCCGCCATCGGAAGACCGAGGCGCTCCGGGTGATCGAAACGCAGGAGCTGCGCTCCTCCGGGGACCGAGACGACGGTGCTGCTCGCTTCCCGGAAATCGGTGTCGTCGGTGGCCGCCCAGAATACTGGCGCAACGGGGATGCCCGAGGCTTCCTCGAGTGAATCCGCGAAGGCAAGCGCGCTAAGGGCTTTCGAAAGAGTGTACACCGGTCCGCCGAAGAGTCCCGGCTGCTGGCCAGTGGTCACGACGACGCCTCGTCCAGCGGCGGCTTCGAGTCGCTCTTTTGCTTTTCCAGTTGCCTCGAATGCGGGCGACAACTTCTTCAGCCAATCGTCGCCGAATTCCGACCTCACCGATTGTATGCGCGCTCGCCACGCCTCCGCATCGCGCGGCACTCGCTCATACCATCCGATGGGCGCAGTGCCAGCGATTGCCGCGTCGGCCAGCGGGTTCCCAGAAAGCGGCCGGGTGACCACGCGCGGGACGCTCACCGACGACTCGCAAAAAGAATCGTGCGTGGTGAGGTCTGAGACCACGGAGTACCAGTGTAGTCTCCTATGCGGGCCACGACCGCAAATCCTGCAACTTCCAGCATTCGTTCCAGATCGCGCGGAGTCAGGAGCCGCACACGCTCGATGTATTCCTTGCCGCGTTCGCGCAGCCGAATCGTTTTCTCGACGAATCGATCGTCGGGGCTGATCGCACGTGTCTGCTCGATCGTGACGCCGTGTTCGACACGCTCGTCGTAAGGCACCAAATCGCTGCGCACTTGAGATGCGTTCAGAAAGTCGATGACCAATGTTCCACCCGGTTTGAGTGCATCGGAAACACACATCAGCACCCGCTCGTTCTCTCGATCGTCCTCGAAGTAGCCGAAACTCGTAAACAGGTTGACGACGAGATCGAAGCTCTCCGGCGCGAATGGCAGCTCGCGCATGTCGGCTCTCACATAAGGGGCGTCCGGCATTTCGCGTCTGGCGATCTTGAGAAGGGCCGCGGACAGGTCGAGGCCCACCGTCCACCATCGCTCGCACAGAGCCCTCGAGTGACGCCCCGCTCCACACCCGAGGTCGAGAACGGATCGGATATCGCGTCCCACCAGAAACCGGGCGATCAGCTCGACGACGTTCTCGGCCTCCGTCTCATCGCGGTGCTGATAGATCCGAAGGTAGTCCTCCCCAAACCACGCCTCGAACCAGTCTGCCTCCTCCGATCCCGAGCGCTGCATCATCGACCGGTGGCTGTCAGTGCT
>CATPBD010000169.1 GCA_955652265.1 uncultured Gemmatimonadaceae bacterium
AAGGGCAATCTGAGCTGGCGCGGCGCAGCTGCTCGAGCGGAAACAGGCGAAGTCCCCCGACCGGCTACCCTAGTTTCATTTGAGCGCGCCGGCGCGCTTGTTATCCGAGCGGAATTCGCGACTTATTCTCTCCGAGCCACCGGTCGAAGGTCTGGAGCTCTGGATTTAGACTCTTCGTCTCGCTGATGTTCCGCGCATCACAGCAATCCTGCTCGAATTCGCTGTTGAACTGAAACATGTTGGCCAGATCATCGGCACCAGGAAATCCAAACGCCCGGTAGGTCCCGGGCGTGACGGCGTTGTAGGTCACCTGTTGACCCAGTGCTTTCGATAGCGACTTCGCCATCTGCTCTCCGGTCAGGTGTCCACCTGCGATCCCGACCGTCTTACCGATCATCTCTGCGCCCTCTTCGAATATCGCGTAAGCAGTCTTTCCGATGTCTTCTGCCGCGATGCTCGGCAGCTTCTTGGTACCCATCGGCAATGTGATCGCAAGCTTGCCATCCGCCCCCTTCTTCGGGCCCATTCCGAAATGGATGAAGTTCTCCCAATAGAACGACGTCACGAGAAACGTCGTGGGGACACCGAGCTTGGTAAAAACTGCGTCGGCCTCGCCTTTCCCGTCGAAGTGCGGAACCTTGTACTTGCCCATCAGTGTCGGCATTCGGTCGTCCGAGAGCGGAATCGATTTGCGCGTGTCTTCGAGTGTGGACCAGATGACGTGCTTGACACCCGCATCCTTTGCCGCCTCGGCCATGTTGCGGGCCTGGGAAATCTCCTTTTCCGGCTTGAAATGCTCCCAGAAGTTGGTGACGCAGAAAGCGCCGTGGGCGCCTTCGAATGCTTTCTTGAGGCTCTTCACATCGTCGAGATCCGCTGCGACCACTTCGGCGCCCGCGTCGGCAAGGGCTTTCGCCTTATCCGACTCTGCGTTTCTGGTGATTGCACGGACAGTGAACGGACCGTTCTTGTCGTTGAGGATCGCGCGGACGAGCCCTCCTCCCTGAGCACCCGTAGCGCCGACGACCGCAATGATTTTCTTGGCGATTCCAGGCTTTTTGTTGTCAACAGCCTTCTTCTTTTTTGCAGGGGTTCTCCTGGTGGCCATTGTGATCTTCTCCCATAGCTAGTCAGTTGGCCGAGTTAACGGTGGTACTCATATCCTGCGATAGTTACGGCTTTGCGCAAGGCCGAACATCCGCGCGACATCCAGACCATCTTTCTGGTACCAATTCCTGAGGAATAAGGCCGGATCACAATGCAGTACGATCTCGCGCTGGTGATTGACGACGAGCCGCAGATTCGGCGCGTCGTCCGGAGCGCCCTCGAGGGCGAAGTCGCCCGAGTGATGGAAGCTTCGACCGGCAGGGAAGGTCTGGACATCGCTGCAACGCAACAGCCGGCACTGATCATTCTCGACCTCGGACTTCCTGATATTGCCGGCATCGATGTTTGCCGTGAGATCCGGAAGTCCTCCTCGGCACCGATCATCGTTCTTTCGGCGCGACATTCCGATCAGGAAAAGGTCAAGTTGCTCGACCTCGGGGCGGACGACTATGTCACCAAGCCGTTCAGCACGATCGAGTTTCAGGCTCGTGCCCGAGCCCAGTTGCGCCGAGCGAGGCAAGCGCCGGTTGCGAGTCTCGATGCCCCACTCGAGATCGACGGGCTAACGATCGACTTCGTCAAACCCGTTCTTCTCCGTGACAAATCGCCCGTTCACCTAACGAAGACTGAATGGGAGCTTCTCCGAACGCTGGCGAAGAATCGTGGCCGGACTCTTACGCACCGGCAGCTCTTTGCGGCGGTTTGGGCGAAGCCTTACGGAGATGCCCAGCAATACCTGCGGGTTCATATCCGGAGCCTGCGACGCAAGCTGGAGTCGGACCCGGTCCGTCCGCGCTTCATCATCACTGAGCCGGGCGTCGGATACAGATTCGAGCCCGACCAGTAGGCCGACGAACATCGTGCGCTTCTTACGCTCTGGATCGCGTGCATGGGTTGTGTGGCTCGTGGTTCTCGCCACTGTCACCGCGATCATGTACCCGTGGCGCCTCGCTCTGAACGAGGCGTACGTGGCGCTCGCATACCTGCTCGTCGTTCAGATTGCCAGCGCACGACACGGAAGAGCGCTCGGGCTTACTCTCGCCGGTCTCGCCTTTCTCTGCTTCGACATTTTTTTTCTGCCTCCCTATGGCACGCTCGCCGTAGAGAGGCCCCTCGACTGGCTCGTTCTTGCTGCGTTTCTGGCAACGGGTATCGTCGCCGCGCAATTGTTCGAGCGCACTCGTCTCGCTGAGCACGCCGATGCGTTGCGTGAAACGGCGAAGATGAAGGATGCGGTGGTCGCGTCGATATCCCACGATCTTCGCACACCTTTGACTACGATCAAGGCGCTTGCTCACGATCTGGCCGCGAGCGGCGACGAGAGAGCGATGATGATCGAGGAAGAGGCGAACCGGCTCAGCTCCTTCGTAGGTGACTTGCTCGATCTCTCGCGGCTCAACAGCGGTGTGCTCGCGCTCAATCCCGAGCCGAATGAGGCCGAGGATCTGATCGGTGCCGCTCTCCAACGCGTAAGCGGTGCGGCGGTGGGACGGGATATTCGCGTTTCGCTCGGCCCGGGAGAGCCGCTGCTCTTCGGCCGCTTCGATTTCAGCCAGACTTTGCGCGCTCTCGTGAACCTCATCGAGAATGCGATCAAGTACTCCGATGCTGCCCAACCCGTCGACGTCAGCGTAAAGCGCGAGACAGACTGCCTTGTCTTCACCGTTTCCGACACCGGACGTGGTATTCCAGATGAGGAGCGCGAGCGAATTTTCGAGCCGTTTTACCGCCAGAAGGGAATGTCTCCCGATGTCGGAGGGGCCGGTCTTGGATTGTCGATCGCAAGGGCGGTCGTCGAAGCGCAGGGCGGCTCGTTACGATACGATAAGAGGGATGGAGGTGGAAGCGTCTTCTCGCTGCGCGTTCCGGCGGTGAATGTGGAGGATCTGGCCGGCACGGAGTAAATCTTCACGGGATCTTTATGCGGCCGCCTTTCTGGCCGGGTGACATTCATGAGTCGCCCTCCCCACAGGCCAGGTCGTGGTGTTTCGTTACAGTCGATTCAAGCAGCTCCTCTTCGGTCGCCCCCTGGCGAGCGAAAGGCTCGAGGAGGAGCGACTAAGCAAGAAGACTGCGCTCGCCGTTCTCTCCTCCGATGCCATCTCCTCGGTGGCATATGCGACAGAACAGATCCTCCTCGTTCTCGCCATACTCGGCACTGCCGCTCTCGGCTACGTAGTGCCGATCTCGGCCGTCATCGTCGGGCTACTCGTGCTCGTGGCGATCTCGTATCGGCAGACCGTGTTTGCCTACCCGGAGGGCGGCGGATCTTATACGGTGGCCAAGGACAACCTCGGTGTCGGTCCTGGTCTCGTGGCGGCTGCGGCGCTTCTCACTGACTACCTACTAACCGTCGCCGTTTCGATTTCGGGTGGCGTTGCCGCGATCACATCGGCATATCCGAAGCTTTTTCCACACACCGTTCTGCTCTGCATGCTCTCGATCATCATCCTGATGGTCGTGAACCTCCGTGGGGTTCGTGAATCGGGTATGGCCTTCAGCGTGCCAACCTATGTGTTCATCGCGATCATGCTGCTATTGATTGGTCAGGGGATCTATCACGGCCTTACCACACATACACTCGCGCCGAGCGCGGGACCTCTTCGCGTCGATGTAGCATCGGCGGCGCAGCACCGTCTTGGCGTGCCGGTTGGATTCGCCTTTACGTTTCTGATTCTTCGTGCCTTTGCCGAAGGCTGTGTCGCGATGACGGGGACAGAGGCAATCTCCAACGGAGTGAGCGCGTTCAAGACTCCGTCCTCGAAAAATGCGGCGATCACGCTCGGCTGGATGGCAGCGATTCTCGCCGCCTTTTTTCTAGGCACGAGCTATCTCGCGCGCCACTACGGCGTCATGCCAACCGCTTCCGAGACAATACTTTCACAGCTCGGGCGACATATTTTCGGCGGGGGGTGGCTCTACTTCTCTCTCCAGTACGCCACGTTCGCGATTCTCGTCCTCGCTGCGAATACGGCGTTTGCCGACTTCCCGCGGCTCTCCGGAATACTCGCCAACGACCGTTACATGCCGCGGCAGCTTGCGGCCCGTGGTGACCGTCTTGCCTTCTCGAACGGAATCGTCACACTCGCATTGCTGGCGATGCTCCTCGTGTGGCTTTTTCACGGTGACACAAGCGCTCTCATTCCGCTTTACGCGATCGGTGTCTTCCTCTGCTTTACCGTCTCGCAATACGGCATGGTGAAGCGGTGGCTTCGCACCAAAGCACCCGGATGGCGCTGGAAGGCTGGGTTGAATGGCCTGGGGGCTCTCGCGACGGCGATCGTCACCATAATCCAGGTCGCGACGAAGTTTACGCATGGAGCCTGGGTAGTGGTGATCATCGTACCACTTATTATTCTGCTCCTTCAAACAATTCATCGGCACTACGAGACCTTCGCCAAAGACGTGAAGTTCGAGGGGCAGAGTCC
>CATPBD010000170.1 GCA_955652265.1 uncultured Gemmatimonadaceae bacterium
GAGGATCTGATCCTGCGTGATGAGATCGAAGTTGTTCTTGTCTGCAGGATGCAGTCGCCGCATCTCTCGCAGCGCGATCGTTACGGCCTCTTCCGCATCCGCCGTCGTCACGGCCTTCTTCGGCTTGACGGGGATGTAAAGCGCGTTGGTCTTGTCGATCGTGAATTGGTGATCGAGCATCTGGTACGGCACGATAGCGCCGATGTCCTGCCCGGGCGGCGAGAAAATGTTGCCCGGCTGCGCATACAGGCCGATCACCTTTGCCGGTCGCCCTCCAATTTTGATCGTCTTGTCCAGCACTGATTCTCGGCCGAACAGTTTCCTCGCCGCGTTTTCATCGATGACCACCACACTGGATCCCGACGTCAACTCCGCCGGAGTGAACCATCGTCCGTCGATCAGCTCACCGCCTTGAATTTCCTGATAGCGATCGTCGGCTCCGACGACGAGGATGTTTTGCGTGCGCTGCGCCTCGTACGAGAGTCGTCCGTTCGCCTGCGCCCACATTGCCGCGTACGAGACCTCCGGAAGCTGCCTGATTCGCTGCGCCTCAGCCTCGACCAGATCGGGTCGCACACGGATCCATTTGGGAAGGCGGTCGGGATTCACCGGCGTCTGCGAGAAAACCTTGACGACGTAAAAGGTCGTGGGACCCGCGATCTCGATTGTGCGGATGATCTGGTCCTGAATGCCCTGGACGATCGCGGCCATGGTCATTACGGTCGATACACCAATGACGACTCCCAGGATAGTGAGCGAGGAGCGTAGCTTGTTCGCGCGCAGCGTATCCAGCGCGATCTGCACGTTGCTCTGTATGCGGTCGGCGAGGATCATTCGGCGCGGAGTGCGTCAATGGGGTCGAGCTGCGCGGCGCGCGACGCGGGATAAACGCCGAACAGCACGCCCACGCCCGCGCCAAGCGCGAGCGCGAGCATAATGGACCACAGGCTTACCCGGGCTGGAAGCGGCGACGCGAGGCTTACGAGGCCGGCGAGTCCCCAACCTGCCGCGACCCCGCAGAGACCACCAATCGTCGCGAGCACGATCGCCTCGACGAGAAACTGGCGCCGGATGTCGCCGGGCTTGGCCCCGAGTGCCTTGCGCACGCCGATCTCACGAGTGCGCTCGGTCACGGACATCAGCATGATGTTCATGATGACGATGCCGCCGACTACAACTCCGATCGCGACGATTGCCGGAATCACGGAAAACAGAATGCGGGTGAGGTTCTTCCAGAATTCAACCAGCGCGTCCGCCGTCTCGACCGAATAGTTCGGCTCGTCGCTCGGCCTCAAATGGTGAGCGATCCGCATCGCTTCGTCCGCGCGCTGCATTCCGCTGGCGACCAGATCCGCGCTCGGCATTTTCACCGAAACGGTGTTCGTCTTCCGCCGCCCGTAGATCATCTCGAAGTTGGGCAAAGGGAGCAGGACAAATCCGTCAAAGGATTGTCCGAGAACGCGTCCCTTCTTGGCGATCGTGCCGATCACCGTGAACCGCTGGCCCACGATCCGAATGTCCTGTCCGACCGGATCCACTTGCTCGAACAGTTTCTCGGCCACGTCGGCGCCGATGACCGCGACGTTCCGCCGGTCACTCACGTCGATGTCGGTGATCGGTCGTCCACTCGCGAAAACGTAGTCCTGCACGATCTGGTACGGCGCGGTGACGCCGAGGATTACGACGTCGACCTGAGTCCTGTCGCGCCAGACGATGTCAGCAATAGGAGTGGGCCAGCCGGACTGCAGACTCACGGCGAGGGCTTCGGGCACCGCTCCAATCACGGCCTCCGCGTCCGACTCCGTGATTCGCGGCCGCTTCTGCAACCTGCGAAATTCCTCGTCATCGATGAGCCCGATTCTGATTGGTGTTCTTCTCACCTGGAAGGTATTCGCGCCAATGAGCGCGCTGGCGAGGTTCTCCCTTACATATGCGTTCATTCCGGAAATGATCGCGACCACCGCGACTAGGAACGCGACGGAGACGATGATTCCAAGCAGCGTGAAAAAGGAGCGCAGCTTGTTGACGCGGATCTGCTCGAGGGCCGTCTTGATTACATCGGCGAAGTGCATGGAACTAATTTCGATGAAGGGCGCCGTGGCCGCTACAAAGAACTTTTCTTAATCGGAACTGAACGCGCAGGAGGAGTCAGCCTTTACCGCGGACCCCCGCCAGTCACTCGTACCGAAGGGCCTCTACCGGGTCGAGCCGCGCTGCCCGCGCGGCGGGAAGGAGCCCGAACAGAATCCCCGTGACCGCGCTCGTCGCTAGCGCCGCAATAACCGCGGAGACAGGCGTCGAGGCTGGCACCGCCGGGAAGGCGGTCTTGATTCCGAGTGCGACAAGAATTCCGAGCACGAGCCCGATTGACGCCCCAATGCTCGTGAGCGTGGCGGCTTCAACCAGAAACTGCCAGAGAATTGCGCTCCTGGTTGCGCCGAGCGCCTTCCGCACGCCGATCTCGCGCGTGCGCTCGGTGACGCTGATCATCATGATCGCGACCACACCTACCCCGCCGACGAGAAGGCCCACGGACGATAGCGCGAGACCCACGACGAAGAACGTGCCGAAGAGCTGGTTATAGATCCCCATCAGACGATCCTGCGTCACGATCTCGAAGTTGTTCTTGGCGGTCGATCTGAGGCCCCGGCGGGCGCGGAGGAGCGCTGTCACGTCATCAGTCGCTTCGTCAGTCGTGACACCTGGTTCGGGCTTGACGATGAAGTCGACGCCGCGCATCCACGGATTGAGGCTACGCCGTGCCGACTCGAATGGAACGATTGCCTTGGCCTGGTCACCGCCGCCCGCCGACGTCGGTGTTCCCATCGGGCTCGCCGTGTAGTGGTAGACGCCGATCACCTGGA
>CATPBD010000171.1 GCA_955652265.1 uncultured Gemmatimonadaceae bacterium
CGCTCTGGCTGGCCCTGAGGCAGGAGGCCGAGGTGCGTAATCTTCGCCGCAGTGAAGAGTGACGCGGACGCGTTGGGACAGGCGGCGACGCACGCTCCGCACCCGATGCAAGCAGCGGCATCCATTGCGGTATCGACGCTTTCCTTCGGCACGAGAATGTTATTTGCGTCCTGTGCCCCGCCGGTAGGCGCAGTGATGAACCCGCCGGCAGCGATGATTCTGTCCAGCGCGGAACGATCGACGACGAGATCCTTGACTACAGGAAATGCCCGCGCTCGCCACGGCTCGATGTAGATGGTGTCGCCGTCCCTGAAGCTCCTCATGTGAAGCTGGCACGTCGCGGTTCCCGGCATTGGCCCGTGCGCGACACCGTTGATCATCAGGCTGCACATGCCGCATATCCCTTCCCGGCAATCGTGGTCGAAGGCGATTGGGGTCTCGCCACGTTCGGTAAGCCTCTCATTGACGACATCGAGCATCTCGAGAAACGACATGTCCGGATTTATATCGGTAGCCTCGTAGCGCACCATCTTTCCCGGCGCATCTGGGCCTGCCTGCCGCCAAACGTGAAGTGTGAGGTTCATCACTTGTAACTCCGCTGCGACAGCTTGACGTACTCGAACACGAGAGGCTCTTTGTTGAGAATCGGGCTTTGTCGCTCACCCGCGTACTCCCACGCAGCCACGTAGGCAAAGTTTGCGTCGTCACGGAGCGCCTCTCCGTCCGGCGTCTGGCTCTCCTCTCGGAAATGTCCCCCGCACGATTCAGTGCGGTGAAGCGCGTCGAGGCACATCAATTCACCGAGCTCGAGGAAGTCTGCCACTCGCCCCGCCTTTTCAAGCGCCTGGTTCAGCTCCACGTCGCTACCCGGCACGTTGACGTCCCGCCAGAATTCGTTCCGCAGCTCCGGAATTCTCTTTAGCGCAGTCTGGAGTCCCGCTTCGCTTCGCGACATCCCGCAATAGTCCCACATGATCTTGCCGAGCTCGCGGTGAAACGAGGCAACGGTCCGTTTCCCGTCGATCGAGAGAAACTTGTTCGTGCGCTCGGCGACCCCGTTCATCGCGTCTAGGAAGGCATCGTGAGTGACATCGACCTTGGCCGGCCTGTGGCTGGCGAGATAATCGCCAATGGTGTTCGGAATTATGAAGTAGCCGTCGGCGAGCCCTTGCATGAGCGCCGAGGCGCCGAGCCGGTTCGCGCCGTGATCTGAAAAGTTTGCCTCTCCCGTGACGTGCAGTCCGTCGATGGTGCTCATCAGGTTGTAGTCAACCCAGAGGCCGCCCATCGTGTAGTGAACCGCGGGATAAATCCGCATTGGCACCTCGTACGGATTCTCGTCGGTGATGCGCTGGTACATCTCGAACAGGTTGCCGTAACGCTCCTCGATCACACCCTTTCCCAACCGCTTTATCGCGTCGGCAAAATCGAGATAAACGCCGAGGCCCGTCTCGCCCACACCCCGGCCTTCGTCGCAAACCTCCTTTGCGGCGCGCGACGCAACATCGCGCGGGGCGAGATTTCCGAAGCTTGGATATTTGCGCTCCAGAAAGTAGTCACGCTCGGCCTCCGGAATCTGTCGCGGGTCCCGCTTGTCGCCGGGCTTCTTCGGAACCCACACCCGCCCGTCGTTCCTCAGAGACTCGCTCATCAGGGTCAGCTTGGACTGATAGTGTCCGCTGACCGGGATGCAGGTCGGGTGAATCTGGGTGAAGCACGGATTCGCGAAGGCCGCCCCCCGCTTGTATGCGCGCCAGATCGCCGTAGCGTTCGAGCCCTGTGCGTTGGTGGAGAGATAGAAGACATTCCCGTATCCTCCGGAAGCAATCACGACCGCGTCCGCGACATGCGATTCGATCGCACCGGTCACCAAATCGCGGGTCACGATACCGCGCGCCTCTCCATCGATTACGACCAGATCGAGCATTTCGGTGCGCGGGAACATCTTCACTCCGCCCTGTGATATCTGTCGCTCGAGGGCCTGGTATGCGCCGAGCAGGAGCTGTTGCCCCGTTTGACCTCGTGCATAGAAGGTGCGTGACACCTGGGCTCCGCCGAACGACCTGTTGGCCAGGAGGCCTCCGTATTCGCGAGCGAATGGAACTCCCTGCGCCACACACTGATCAATGATGTTGACGCTCAGTTGCGCCAATCTGTAGACGTTTCCTTCGCGGGAGCGGAAATCTCCGCCCTTGATGGTGTCGTAGAAGAGTCGGTAAACGCTGTCGCCGTCGTTTCGGTAATTCTTGGCGGCATTGATTCCTCCCTGGGCCGCGATGCTGTGCGCGCGGCGTGGTGAATCCTGAAAGCAAAAGCACTTTACGTTGTAGCCGAGCTCGCTCATTGTTGCGGCCGCGGCGCCCCCGGCCAGGCCCGACCCGACTACTACGACGGTGTATTTCCGCTTGTTCGCCGGGTTCACCAGCTTCATCTCGAAGCGGTGCCGATCCCATTTTTCCGCGAGCGATCCACTTGGAACGCGGGCGTCAAGACGGAGAGTCATCGAACGATCCCGGAAAAAACGGCAACGGGGATAGCGGTGAAGGCGGCCCACACAAACACCGCGATCAGCAGCGAGAGTCTCCGGTGAAGGGGCTGCGGCGACGGCGGGCTGAGGCCGATGCTCCTCACGGAGCTCCACGCGCCGTGGAAGAGATGGAGTCCCAGCGCGATCATCGCGACTACGTAAAAAAGGGCCACCCACCAGATCCTGAAACTCGTCACGACGTTCGTGTAAACGTCTTCGCTACTAAACACGCCCGCCGGTCTGATCGTTCCAGTCGTGAAATGAAGGATATGCACGACGATAAAAACGAGCAGCAACGCTCCGCCCCAACGCATCGTTCGCGACGAAATCGTTGCGACCTGGGTCTCCCGTCTTGTGTAGCCTATCGGACGAGCCACACGGTTTTGTCGCGTCAGCTGGATCGCAGCGATCACGTGAAGTATCACCGCAACGATGAGCACGATCCGCACAGTCCACAGCAGCTCGGCGGTGCTCTTGAGAAAATGTGAATAGGAGTTGATCGCGGACGGCCCGCGAAAGACTAGGAGATTGCCGAGCGAATGGAGGATGACGAAACCGATCCCGATGAGGCCGGTGATCCCCATGACGACTTTCTTGCCGACCATGGAGCCATAGAAGGTGCGAAGCCTGCCCATCAACGCATCACAGTTTTACTGCGCCCATCGGCTCGCGGACTGCGTCCGCGCTTTTCGCCAGGGCATCGCGCTCTCCTCGGGTAAGCTCCACTTCGATGATCGACTCCAGTCCGCGTCTTCCGAGCTTGCACGGAACACCAAGGAAAAGTCCCGACATTCCGTATTCGCCTTCCAGCCACGCCGCACACGGTAGAATCCGATTCTGGTCGAGCACTATTGCTTCGCACATCTGCACCGCGGCAGACGAGGGGGCGTAATACGCCGAACCGGTTTTCAGATGCTTGACGATCTCGGCGCCCCCGCTGCGGGTGCGCTCGACGATTGCGTCGAGCTTTGCCTGCGGGATGAGCTGAGTGATCGGGATTCCGCTCACCGAGGTGTAGGAAATCAGCGGCACCATTGTATCGCCGTGGCCACCGAGGACCATCGCTTGTATGTCGCGGACCGAGACGTCCAGCGCCTCAGCGATAAATGCGCGATAGCGAGCGGTGTCGAGCACACCGGCCATTCCCAGAACCCGCTCGCGCGGAAAACCGGTGACCTTCATCGCGACGTACGACATCACGTCGAGAGGATTGGAGACGACGATCAGAATCGCGTTCGGAGACGTGGCCTTGATATGCTGTGAGACCTGTTTGACGATTCCCGCGTTCGTATTGAGAAGGTCGTCACGCGACATTCCCGGCTTGCGCGCGATACCAGCCGTGATGACGATGATCTCCGAGTCGCGGGTCTCCTCGTAGCCGTTGGTCCCGATCACGCGCGTGTCGAACCCTTCAATTGGAGCGGACTGCCACTGGTCGAGAGCCTTGCCTTGCGGAATTCCCTCCATGACGTCGACCATTACGACGGTACGGGCGAGCTCTTTCTCGGCGAGACGTTGCGCGGTGGTCGCGCCGACGTTTCCAGCGCCGACCACCGTAATTTTGTTGACCATTTTCTCTTTCTGAGTTGTGGAGACTAGTGCGCGAAAGTTAGTTACACGGATGCTCTGGAAGAAGGCGGATTATATGGATCGTTCTGAGTCGTATTATGGCTCCGTCAAAATCCGAAGCATCCGCGTTTTACTTCCGAAGAATCCGTGTTGACTCAGCCGCCGACTTGTGAGAGAGCGCGCAGGCCACCAACGCTCATCTGAAGCAGATGATGCTCCTTTGGCTTGGTCGACAGAGCACTGCGAAAGAATGGCTCTAGTGGCAACCCCGATCGAAGTGGCGTGCGTAGGTCCATCTGATCGTCGCCAAAGAGGCACGTGCGGAGCCTGCCGTCAGCCGTAAGTCTCACGCGGTTGCAGCTTCCACAGTAGGTATGCGACATCGGTGTGATGACCCCGATGCTGCCCATCGCTCCGGCAAACCGATAATAGCGTGCGGGCCCATTTCCCCTTGTGGGTCCCGCGGTTGCCTCTGCGTTGCCGACCTGTGCGAGCGAGCGGAGAATTTCGTCGGCGGGAACCACGTGATCCCACGTCAGGTCCCGCATCTCTCCGACCGGCATCAGCTCGATGAATCTCACGTGCCAGGGGTGGTCGAGCGTGAGGCGCGCGAAGTCGATGACCTCGTCGTCGTTGATTCCCCGCATCACAACCACATTGAGCTTTATTGGTGCGAGCCCTGCGTCTTCAGCCGCAGTCGCTGCTGCGATTGGATCGAAATCAATGTTTCGCCTCGAGATCGCCTTGATCCGATCCGGTCTTAGCGAATCGGCACTCATGTTGACGCGATCGAGACCCGCTCGCTTCAGCACGCCCGCGAGCTCGGGCAATCTTACGCCGTTCGTCGAGAGAGAGATGTCTTCGATCTCGGGGATTTCACGCAGCATCGAGATCAGGCGCTCGAGGTTCGGACGAAGGGTCGGCTCTCCTCCAGTCACACGCAGCCGCCTCAATCCAAGTGGTGCGAGCTCCGCGACGACGCGCGCGATCTCTTCGTACGAAAGGATATCAGCCTTGGGGAGCCACTCGAGTCCCGCCAACGGCATGCAATAGAGGCAGCGGAAGTTGCATCGGTCTGTTACCGAGATACGGAGGTATTCGATGCTCCGGCCAAAACTGTCGCGCAGCGTGATACTCATACGCTCGAGACTTGCGCGGCGCCGGAGGGATCGACCCAGTCGCGGGTCCCGTCGGCGTAGTGCTCCATTTTCCAAATCGGTACTCGCTTCTTGATCTCCTCGATCACGTACCGAGTGCAGTCAAGCGCAGGGGCCCGGTGCGGGTGTGCCGCCGCGATGGCTACGCTCACATCGCCGAGCCCGAGAAGTCCGATCCGATGCTCGACGACCAGCACTGAAACGCCGAACCGCTCCTCGGCTTCGTCGAGAATCCGCTCGAGCTCGGCTTCCGCCATCGACTTGTAGGCCGAGTATTCGATCGCACTGACACTGCGTCCATCGTTCGCATCGCGAACGGTGCCGAGGAATAATGAGACGGCACCGCATTGCGGAGAGACAACCTCGTTGATCAGAGACGCAGGATCTATCTCGCGCGTAATGACTGAGGAGCGTTTCATCCTCCCGCCACGGGCGGAATCAACGCGATCTCGTCGCTTGCCTCGACGATCTGCTCCGATGCGGCGAAGCTTCTGTTAATGGCGACACGCGGAGCGTTCGGAAGTGATGACGCGCCGGGCAGTGACCGAATACGGGAAAGAAGATCTTTTACTGTGCTGCCGGGTGCGAGCGGAAGTTCGACGGTCGGAGCGCCAAGCAGCTCGGCGTAGGAAGCAAACAATTGCACTGTCACTGTCGACACGGGCTGACCTCTCCTGCTCCGCGCGCGAAGCTAAGTCGTTACGCTTCCGACATCTGCGACATGTCTACCCCGGCAACAAGGGCTCGCAGCTCTTTCGAAGGCTTGAATACCGGCACTGGTCGGGCGGAAACCTCAACAGGCGATCCGGTGCGGGGGTTTCGAGCCATGCGCGTCTTTCGATTGCGAATCTTGAAGGTTCCGAATCCCCTGACCTCGATATTCTCCTGCGTCTGTAGCGACTCCTTGATCGCCTCGAGAAAGGCGTCCACGACGCGAGCGCAATCCTTCTTGGAAATCATCGGCCCGGCAGTGCGTGATATCTGGGCCGTGACACGCTCGACGAGGTCGGCTTTGGTCATTGAAAAACTCCGAATGGAGACGCGCTGAAGAAGCGTAAGTGCTTTGAAGTTATGGCTTTACTGATATGCTGTCAAGCGAGTGTGGGTCTAGGTCGGCGAGCCTCTCAGGGCGCTTAGAAACTCCTGGAAGAGAGGCCGGGCGTCGTGCGGTCCGGGCGCGGCCTCTGGGTGATACTGGACACCGAAGACTGGCAGCTCGCGATGGCGGAGTCCCTCGATCGTGCCGTCGTTGAGGTTGACGTGAGTCACATCGAGCTCTCCTGCCCCTTTGACCGACCGCTCATCGCCTTCCACTGCAAACCCATGGTTCTGGGAGGTGATCAACACTTTCCCAGTCTCGACCTCTTTAACCGGATGATTTCCCCCGCGATGCCCGTAGGACATCTTCACGGTGGATCCCCCAAAGGTGAGACCCAGCAGCTGATGTCCGAGACAGATACCAAAGATTGGGACTCCAGCGGATGTCAGAGTGCGAATGATTTCCGGCGCGTATGCGACGGCGTCCGGGTCGCCGGGACCGTTTGACAGAAATATTCCGTCCGGGTCTTCCGCCACCACCATCTCCGCAGGAGTGTCGGCCGGAACCACCGTGACTCGGCAATCGTTCTCGCCGAAAAGTCGAAGAATGTTTCGCTTGATTCCGTAGTCGTATGCGACGACGTGATAGCGGGCGCGCGGATCTCCCCAACTGTATCGCTCTCGCGTCGTGACACGAGAGGCGAGATCCAACCCCTCCATTGAGGGGCATGCCTCGAGCGCCGCGCGGCTCGTGTCGTCCGGTTCGTTGCCGGCCCCTATGACTCCCCGCATGACTCCTACTGACCTCAAGTGTCGAGTGAGGCGGCGGGTGTCAACATCGCTTATTATGGGCACTTGCGCCGCTCCAAGCCATGTGCTGAGTCCGCCCGTTGCCCGCCAGTTGGAATACGTCTGCGAGAGCTCACGCACGACGACACCTGCGATCTGCGGGGCAGCAGACTCAGGATCCTCAGCATTGATGCCGTAGTTCCCGATCTGCGGTGCGGTCATCACTACGATCTGTCCCCGATACGATGGGTCCGTGAAGACTTCCTGGTAACCCGTCATGTTAGTCGTGAAAACGACTTCAGCGACTGCGGGCAAAAGGGAAGAGTTCGCGGGTCCTGCTATTCTCCCATGAAAAAGGGTTCCATCCTCAAGGA
>CATPBD010000172.1 GCA_955652265.1 uncultured Gemmatimonadaceae bacterium
ACTCAGCGTTCTTCCCCGCGACGTGCACGGTGCTCTTGGGAATGAAGGCGACTTCCGCCTCGACCATCTCGAATCCGGCTTTCTCGAGCCCGGCTTGCACGACGTGCATCGAGTGCGGATCGGTCGTCACGATGTACTGCTCGCCCTCGACGCTGAAATCTTCGGCTCCGGCGTCGAGGGCTGCCTCCATGGCTGCGTCTTCTTCGTACTTCGTCGCATCGATGTAGATCTGTCCCTTGCGATCGAACAGGTACGACACCGAGTTCGGCGGCCCCAGGTTCCCGCCGAGTCGGGTGAGCCTGTGCCGGATCTCGGCGACGGTGCGCGTTGGATTGTCGCTCAGTGCGGAGATGAGGATAGCGACACCACCAGGGCCGTAACCCTCGTAGGTGACTTCGGTGTAGTGGACTCCTTCCAGCTCCCCCGTCCCCTTCTTGATCGCGCGCTCGATGTTCTCCTTGGGCATCGACGCGGCTTTCGCGGCGTCGATCGCGGTTCGGAGTCGCGGATTGTGCGCGGGGTCGCCCCCAGAAAGCTTGGCCGCCATCGTGATCTCACGAATCAGCTTCGTGAATTGGGCGCCGCGCTTGGCGTCGGTGGCCGCCTTGTAGTGCTTGATCTGCTTCCACTTGCTATGGCCGGCCATGATCAGCTCGGTTGAAATTGGGTCACTGTATGCCGCGAGTGTGCCGCTGTCGGAGACGCCGCCAGCTCCCGCACCAACGCATTGAGCTCCGCGCGTGATGCCTCATCTAACTGTCCGACGGCAGCTTTGACAAGGTCCTCAAAAGCTTCGGCGCAGCGGGCTCGATCGTGCCCCGTCAAAGCCCCGAATATCCCGAACGCTGTCGACCTGATTCCGCTTGGGACCGCCAGCGACGACAGCCACTGCTTGGTTTGCTCGGTCCGCTCCACGGTCATGTCTCGCGACAACTCATAAGGAGGGAGAATTCCCGCGCACAGGCGTCCGAGCTGGAGGCACGCCACCAAGGTCTCGCGGTCTCCACCGAGGGATGCCCTCGCCGACAGTGCCGCCAGCGAGCGGAATCGGAAAACAGGGGTGACTAGAGTGTAGCGAGGAGTCTGACCGATCACTCTCCGAATCTAGGCACGGACTCACCCCCCGGCTACATTCCGCCGTATGGCCGTACCGGTCCTGAACCCCCCCAAATCGATACTCTGGGTAGACGACGAAGGTGAGCTGCTGGAGCCTCACCGCATCTTCCTTCGCTCCAAAGGCTATACCGTAGAGTGGGCAAGCAATGCGGACGATGCCGTCGAGCTGCTGAGGCGCCGGCCGTTCGATATCCTGCTGCTCGACGAGCAGATGCCGGGCAGGCGCGGACTGGAAGTGCACCGCGAAGTGCGGGAAATCGCGCCTACGCTGCCGGTGGTGATGGTCACCAAGAGCGAAGAGGACTCCACGCTCAAGGAAGCCATCGGGGCGAACATCCGCGATTATCTCGTCAAGCCGATCAATCCGCGGCAAGTACTGACCGTAGTGACGCGGATTCTCGAAGGTCCGCGCATCCGCCAGCAGGCGATAGCGCGCAGCTTCGTCGAGAGATTCCGCGCCATCGAGCTGGAGCGCGACCGCAACCTCGACTGGCGCGCCTGGATCGACCGCTACGACGAGCTGATGCGCTGGGACGTGGATCTCGCCGCCGCCGGCGAGATGGGCTTGTACGAGTCGCTCCAGGGTCTTTATCCGGACATGCACCGCGAGTTCGCCGAGTACATCAAGGAGTTTTACCCAGCGTGGCTGAGTGACCTCGAAGGCAACAGACCACCACTCTCGATCGATATCGTCTCCGAGTTTTTGTTGCCGATTCTCGAGCGCGACAAGGCCGCTGTGTTCATCGTCGTCGATTGCCTGCGCCTCGATCAGTGGCGGGTACTCGAGCCGCTGCTCGCCCCGTTCTTCGACGTCGAGACGACGCACTACTACGCGGTACTCCCGACGGCCACTCCGTATTCGCGGAATGCGCTGTTCAGCGGACTATTCCCGGGCGAGATAGCGGCGCGGCTTCCGGACTGGTGGGGCAACGCGGATCGCGAGGACGAGTCTCTGAATGCGCACGAGCGCGAGCTGCTCGAGTCGCATCTGGAGGAGCTGTGCGGAAAGACGCCGGTCCGCTACCAGAAGATCTCCACCGCCTCCAACTCCGACGACCTCGAGCGGCATCTTGGCACCGCGATCGGACCGGAAGGTGTGAGCGCGTTCGTGTTCAACTTCGTCGATCTCCTCACCCACGGCCGCAGCGAATCGCAGATACTTTACGAAGTCGCGCGAGACGAGATCGCCTTGCGCCAGATCACGCGGCAATGGTTCCAGCGGTCGGCCCTGTTCAGCGTTCTCAAGGAAGCGTCGCGGCGGAAGATCTCGGTATTGCTCACGACCGACCACGGTTCTATCCACTGCAACACGCCCGCGACGGTCTACGCCAAGCGCGATGCCAGCGCCAATCTGCGCTACAAGTTCGGCGAGGATCTGCGCGCCGAGCGGCCGGAGCAGGCACTGCTCTTTCCCAACGAAGATATGCTGAGACTTCCGCGGCGCGGCGCGGGTGGAAACACGCTGCTCGCCACCAATGATTGCTTCTTCGTCTATCCGACGAAGCTGCGCGAGTACCAGAGCCGCTATCGCGGATCGTTCCTCCACGGCGGCGTGACGCCGGAGGAAGTAATTCTCCCGTTGGCGCTGCTAACTCCGCGCCGGTAAATGCCGGCGGACCAACCGGCTCCAATGTCGCGACAAACGCCGGTTTATAGGCGGCTTCTCCCGTACCTGCGCCCGCACTTCTGGCGCATGGCGATCACGATCGCCGCGAATCTGGTAGCGGCGCTGCTCGACGGCTTTGCGATAGCGCTCCTGATCCCGTTCCTCAACATCCTCTTCCACCAGCCGTCGACGGCGATGAAGTCGGGATGGATCTCGAAGCTGCTCGACGCAACGGTCGGGAGCCGGATCATCCCCGGCGACGAGATGCGCTCGCTCCGGAACGTGATCATCCTCGTCCTCATCGCGGTGATCCTCAAGAATCTCCTGGTGTGGGTTGCCGGCCAGTTCGGCGCGACGCTCCAGGAATATGTAACGCGCGATCTTCGCAACGCCGTCTATCGACACCTCGCGCGCCTCCCGCTCGGCTACTTCACCCAGATGAAGGCTGGGCAGATTCTGTCGCGCGTGATCAACGACACGTTCGAGACGCGGCTCATTCTCACCCAGATCGTCACGCAGTCGCTCCAGAGCGCGTCGCTGATGATCGTTTACATCGCGATTCTGTTCAGCATCTCGTGGCAGCTGTCGCTGATCGCGCTCATCATCCTGCCGCTGCTCGGATTCTCGCTGCAGCCGATGCTGAGGAGGCTGCGACGGGGCAACCTCCGCCGAGGAAACGTTCACGGCGAGATGACGAGCGTGCTGCAGGAGACGATCAGCGGAATCCGTCTCGTGAAAGCGTCGGGGACGGAAGCGTACGAGGAAGGCAGATTCGCCGAAGGCAGCAACAAGTACGCGCGCAGCAGCCTCAAGTTGACGCGCCTCGCGCTGGTGGCGCCCCCGGTGACAGAGATCATCGGGACTCTCATCGCGGTACTGGTGCTATGGATCGGCGCGTGGCAGGTGTTGAGGAGCGGAACGATGACCGGGGCGACGCTTCTCGCGTTTCTCACACTTGTTCTCCGATTGCTCCAGCCGTTGAAGCAGCTCTCGCAGATGCGGACGACCGCGCAGTCGTCTCTCGCGTCGGCGGAGAGGCTTTTTGAGATCCTGGATTCGCCGGCCGAGTTCCAGCGCGATCGCGGTACCAGGGAATCGGCGAGCTTCGACCGGCACCTGGAGTTCGAAGACGTGAGCTTCTCCTACGGGGACGCGCCGGTTCTCTCCGGCATCGACCTCAGTGCCAGCAAGGGAGAGGTGATCGCGCTCGTAGGACCGAGCGGATCCGGGAAGAGCACGCTCGTGGATCTGATTCCCCGTTTCTACGAGCCGACCGGCGGCCGCATCCTTCTCGACGGAATCGACACCCGTGAGATCAAGCTCCCCACGCTGCGGTCGCTCACGGGGATTGTGAGCCAGGAAACGGTTCTCTTCCACGATAGCGTGCGCAACAATATCGCGTACGGCGCGACGAATAAATACACACAGGCGCAGATCGAAGCGGCCGCCAGAGCTGCAAACGCCCACGAATTTATCATGGAGCTGCCGCGCGGCTACGATACGCTGCTCGGCGAGCGCGGCACCCGCCTCTCAGGCGGCCAGAGGCAGCGGCTGGCGATTGCGCGGGCCTTGCTCACCGACCCTCCGATCCTCATTCTCGATGAGGCTACTTCGGCGCTAGACACCGAGTCGGAGCGCCTGGTGCAGGAGGCGGTTGACCGACTCTTGCAAGGCAGGACGGTGTTCGTGATCGCCCACAGGTTATCGACGATCGCGCACGCCGATCAAATACTCGTTCTCGATCGTGGTGAGATCGTGGAGCGGGGCACGCACGCCGAGCTTCTGGCCGCGCGGGGTGCGTACTAT
>CATPBD010000173.1 GCA_955652265.1 uncultured Gemmatimonadaceae bacterium
ATGCTTGGGACGTATGTTCCAACGTCAACCGCGAATGGTACCAAGTCGTACAACTACAACTCCTGCGAAGTTGCGAAGGCAACCATGAGTTCCGGTGCCCTCGTGACTCTCCGCAACACGTGGGTAGACAACTGGGTGGAGTACTAGTGCCTGCCGACCCGACCCCCAGACGAGGACTTCGTCGCGGGTTCGTGATCGGTGAGCTGTTGGTTGCGTTTCTGCTCCTCGCAGTTGCTGTGTCTTCTTAAGCAGCACTCATGTACTCGGTCTCACGCCGTCCAGCGACGCGCGATGAGGTTGAGTGCGTGGGCAAGTTCTCAGCTGTCTCTGGCAAATGTAAAGCGCAGTCAACTCCGGGCGGGCCGTCCAAACTCCTGCGCTCTGGGTGCGCCGCAAAAAGCGGCAACTCCGCTCGCGGGTGCAACGATTCCGTCTTGAGTGGAGACAGCTCCGACGAGTTGATTGTGAGATCGCGCAGCGATTCCGTGTCGCTGGCGCTGCTGGCAAACGTGGCAAAGAAGCAGAAGGCGTCACGACCCGACAGACCGGACCGGGGCTTCGTCCGCTAGAGCGCTCGCTGTCTGAGCGCGTTGAACCGCGGGTAACGCAGATGTAAGTTAGCAAGAGGGCGGATATCTATCCGCCCTCTTGGCGTTTAACCGAAGAAGTGCACCCCGCCCGATGAAAATCCTCGTAATCGAAGACGACCCTACCGTCGGCCAGTTCATCAAGCGAGGCTTTGAGGAACAGCGCTGGGGCGTCGACCTCGTCGCGAACGGCGATGACGGCGAGACCCGCGCGGTCTCCGAAGAATACGACGTCATCGTCCTCGACATGCGGCTTCCAGGGAAATCCGGGGCACAGGTGCTCCACGATCTGCGTGCGCGCGGCTTCGACCGGCCTGTGCTGATCCTCACGGCACAGGACGCCGTAGACTCGAAGGTCGAGGCGCTACGTGCCGGCGCAGACGACTACGTGACGAAGCCCTTCGCCTTCGAGGAGCTGCTCGCGCGCGTGGAGGCACTGTCGCGTCGCCCCCGCGCCCGGTTGACGCCGGTCCTAAAGGTCGCCGACCTGACCCTCAATCTCGACACCCGCGAGGTCGCGCGCGCCGGGCACACGATAGAGCTGACTCCCAAAGAATACACGGTGCTCGAGTATCTGATGCGGCACGCAGGACGCGTGATGAGCAGAACCCTGATCACCGAATACGCTTGGGGGTATCACTTCGATCCTGGAACCAACATCGTGGACGTCGTGATCAACCATCTCCGAAAGAAGATCGACGCCAGCAACCCCCGAAAGCTCATTCACACGATCCGCGGAGTAGGCTACATGATCCGCGACGAGAGCGCCACCGGAAAGGCGAGCTAGCGACGGTGGTTTCTACACGCGCAAAGCTGACGGCTGCGTTCGTGGCCGGAATGCTCGTGGTTACCGTCACGCTTTTTCTGGCCGTGTTAACCGCGCGCAATAACGCAGTTTACCACGACATCGCCCAGTACGCGGCGGCGCAGGGCGACCTGGCTGCGCGCGTGATAACCGAGGCGGCGCAATCCAACCAAAAGTTAGTCGCCACCGCGGACACCGCGCTCATCCCGCGGCTGTCACCCAAAGTCTCCGACCGGCTTCAGGCCATCCCGGGTTACATCGTCGTTGTCGACACGGCAGGGCGAGCGGTCTACCGCTCCAATGATGTGTTGCGCCTAAAGCCCCAAGACATGGCGACGATGCAAACGCAGCTCGCGGATCTGCCGAAATCCGGAGAGGCTCTGATCTTTTCGCTCGATTCCCTGCAGGAAAAGCTGCTTTTCGTTTCGCATTCGCTGGCGGGCGCTCCCGGCGGGTTGAGCCGGATTGCCTCCGGCGCGGTTGCTACCCGCGCAAGCACGATTCCCCGGGAGTACATGCTGGACTCCCTCTTGATCGTGCCGTTGATCATCATCGCGGCCGGAACGGGCGCCTTTCTGTTCCTCGGACGAACCCAGCGCCAGCTCGCTGAGATCACTACGGAAGTCGCCGCAATTACGGACGGGCGTAGCCTCCATCGGCGCTTGGCCCTGAGCGAGGATACCACCGACTTCGCCGATCTCGTGACGACGCTCAACGCCATGATCGGCCGTCTGGAGGCGTCGTTCGGTGCGCTGCGAAGATTCACCGCCGACGCCAGCCACGAGCTCAAGACGCCGCTGGCGGTGCTCCGCGCGGATGTCGAGAGGGCGATGATGGAGACCTCGAGTCAGACCGAGCGGATGGTGGCGTTGGAGGAAGCGCTGCAGGAAGTGAAGCGCATGACCGATCTCGTCGAGAGTCTGCTCACCCTTGCGCGAGCGGACGAAGGGCGGTTCGACATTCACCGCGAGCCCATCGAGCTCCAGCCGCTGGTGCAGGAAGTGTATGAGACAGCTCTCATCCTTGGCGAAGCGCAGGGTGTGACCGTGAATCTGCCCTTCACAACCGATGTCGTCGTAATGGCGGATCGGACGCGCCTTCGCCAGCTCTTTCTCAACCTCGTCACCAATGCGATCAAGTACACACCCGCTGGTGGCAAAGTGGAGCTGGGACTGGGCCGTCACCCCGACAACGTGACGTTCGCCGTCCGCGATACCGGAATCGGAATCTCGGCGGCCGACTTCCCCCACGTCTTCGAGCGCTTCTGGAGGGCCGACAGGGTGAGGTCCCGAATGTCGGAGCGGGGCGGATTCGGACTCGGTCTCGCAATCAGCCAATGGATCGCCCAGGCGCACGGTGGGACACTCACCGCTTCCTCCCGCCTTGGCCGGGGCAGCCTCTTCACGGTCACGCTCCCAATCGCCACCGCCGGCCAGCGCTCTTGACCGCGTGCCTCGTGTTTGCTCTATCCCCACGATTAAGTCTGGGTTAATACTATTTCATTGATTCTTAATCTTGCCGCTATTCCCTCGTATTCCGTTTGCGAACAGTTTTCATCACGAACTTCCCACTGGATGAGGAATGTTTAACCAACTACTCGAGTCGAAGGCGAAGAAGGAGCGCATGGCTGGTGGTACGGTGTTCAGCATCGTGCTACACACCGTGCTCATCGGAGCGGCTGTCTACGCGACCGCTCGCGCCGGTGTAAAAGACGAGAAGTCGAAGGCTGAAAAGATCCAGTTCGTGGAGATGAAGAAGGAGCCGGTTCCGGAGAAGAAGCCGCCGCCGCCGAAGGAAGTCATCGTCAAGCCGCCGCCGCCGAAGGGGTTCCAGGTTCTGCGCGCCCCCGTCAGGATCGACATCAAGATCCCCGAGATCGATCTCTCGAAGGCGATAACCAATGAGAACGACTTCAGCGGAAAGGGCGTGAAGGGTGGCACCGGCACTGGCGTCGTGGGCGGAATCGCCAACACCAACCAGACCTATTTCGAGTTCCAGGTTGAGAAGCCAGCCGAGATGCTTCAGGACAGTCCCAAGCCGAAGTATCCGTCGGTTCTCGAAAGCTCGGGCATACCCGGGGAAGTTCAGGCGCAGTTTGTCGTGAAGAGCGATGGCAAAGCGACCGTTGACAACGACTTCAAGATCCTGAAGTCGAGCAATGAGCTCTTCACTCAAGCTGTAAAGAACGTTCTGCCGAGGATGCGTTTCAGTCCGGCCATGATTGGTGGCAAGCCAGTCAACCAGCTCGTCCAGCAGTCCTTCCAGTTCGCCGTCCCGCGCTAATAACAACCCTTCCGGAGTAAACAATGCAGCTGTCACTACTCGACATTTTTAACCAGATGGGAAACTTCGCGAAGGGCATTTGTTTTGTCCTCGCCATCATGTCGATCTGGTCCCTCTCGGTTGCCATCAAGAAGTGGTGGGATCTCAAGCAGGCGCAGGGTGAGACCCGCAAGTTCGCTCCCGAGTTCTCCCAGTTCCTCGAGGAAGACAATCTCGCGGAAGCGGTCACCCTCGCCGACAAGTACAAGAAATCCCACGTCGCGCGTGTCCTTGGTGGGGCGCTGACCGAGATTCGCCCACTCATACAGGACGGATCGGTGACCGTCGCCGATATCAACTCGGCCGAGCGCGCGGTCGAGCGCGAGATGCTCATGACGATTACCGACTTGAAGCGCGGTCTCGGCATTCTCGCCACGGTCGGTGCAACGGCTCCGTTCGTCGGACTTCTCGGAACCACCATGGGAATCGTGAACTCGTTCGCCGCGATGGCCGCTTCTGGATCCGGCGGACTCGCCTCGATCTCGTCCGGTGTCTCCGAGGCCCTCATCACCACGGCGTTTGGTCTCATCGTCGCGATTCCTGCGGTGTGGCTATTCAACTACTTCCAGATCAAGATCGACAATCTCACCGCCGAGATGACGTACACCTCGAAGGAGATGATCGACTACATGATCAAGAACATTTCGGGCACCGGAGAATTCGGCCGCTCGCGCTTCACCCGTGAGTTCAACACCACCGCGACCGCGGGCTCCAACCCGATCTCGCAGTAACCCGGGGAGGGTTTAACTCATGGCGATGTCCGCTGGTACCTCTGGGGGCGTGAAGGCGTCACCGAACGTGACGCCGATGATCGATGTCATGCTCGTGCTGTTGATCATCTTCATGCTTGTG
>CATPBD010000174.1 GCA_955652265.1 uncultured Gemmatimonadaceae bacterium
CTCGAGCAGCCAGCTCACCGGAAAGGAGAGCGGTTCGGAAGCAGGCGTCGTTGTTATAGTCGGGGGTAACTCGGCGGCAGTCCCGGGTGCAGTCACAAGCGGTGCTCGACACGTGGAGGGAACAGGCCTTCGAAGCCGGCAGTCGCATGAGCCGCCGACAGCGCGGGGAAGAATAGCAGGTTTTCAGGCTGGCGCTAGGGGCTGAAGCCTAAGTACTGGCGGGACAGATACTTAGGTTATGCGTACTCCGGATCGCAATGCCTGGTCGGATAGCAGACTTTCTCGAGATTTTGACGCCGCGTCGCTATCCATACTGCGCGCCAACCTTTTTGGTCCCTTGGGAGTATTAAATGCGTGGCGCCAGTCCGGCGCCTAACACAAATCTCCAGGAGAGAAGGATGAAGGCTATTCGCATCGCCACGCTGGCTATTGCCCTCTGCGCTGGCACGACATCGATCGCTTCGGCACAGGGACAGCCGGAGCCGCAGGGCCAGGGCCGTGGCGGCGGAATGGGTGGAATGCTCCTCAAGGACATCACCCTGACGGACGCACAGAAGGCTCAGATCAAGACCATCCGCGAGAAGTACATGCCGCAGCAGATGGAGCTTCGCAAGGCGACCCAGGCCACTGGCGGTCCTCCGGACGAAGCTACCCGCACCAAGATGATGGATCTTCAGGAGAAGCAGGCCGCGGAGATACGCGCGGTACTAACCGCCGACCAGCAGAAAGTCTTCGACGCCAATCTGAAAGAGATGAGAGATCGGATGGAAGCTCGCCGCAAGGGAAGCAGCTAAGCTCCAGTTACCGCCGCGGCTCCAGAGCCGCGAGGGTGTAGTTGCTCTTCGGGTTCCAGAGTATCCAGCTCTGGAACCCGTTGTCGTATCCGGCCTTTTTCTGAGCGCGAATCTGTGCGGCGCGGTAGCGCGGCTGCCCGAGTGTGAAATCCTGGTACCAGGGGATGATCCTGGCAGCATTCGGGACGGAGTCCGTCCTCGCGATCACATCCTTCAACACATGATCTATGATCGCGTACGGATGCGCGTTCGGATTTCGGATGCGGTAGGTGCCGTGCGCGAAGTGTGACGGATAGACCATCGGCAGCACTACATCAACCTGGTCGACGAACATCTCCCACTTCTGTCCGATGCCCATGTCCGAGGTGTCGGTTGCCGTCAAGCCAAACACATCGGCTGTCACCCGGATTCCGTGCGGCTTGAGAGTGTCTCGCAGAAATCCCAGTTGTTCACGGATCACCTGCGCCCGCGAGCGCCCTTTGGCCAGCGGATAAACCGTTTCCGTGACGAGTCGCTTCTCGTCGGGGAAGCGCACATAGTCGAATTGCACTTCGCTGAAGCCCAACTCGTACGCCTCACGCGCGATGTCCGCGGCGTACTGCCACACGGCACGCTGATGCGGATCCAGCCACGGATCTCCGTTCTTGTCGAGCCACGGCTTGAGATCGGATTTTCTCTTGATCGCGAGATCCAGTTTCTTTCGCGCGAGGAGCGGATCCTTGGCGACGACGATGCGCGCGATTGGATAGATGTCGTGCGCTACCATCGAATCGAGAATTGCGCGCAGTCTGGGTCCTGACAGCCAGTGCCCGTCGGCGGTGTCGGCGCCGATCTCGCGCGCGAGCGGTATGCTCGAGCGATAGAGCAGAAACCCGCGGTCATCCTTCACATCGATCACCAGCGCGTTTATCTCGGTCCTGTTCGCTACGCCGATGAGATCGGTGAACTTCCTTCCGAGCGCGGCCCATCGATTGACATAGAGCCCGCGAAGCGTGTCCGGAGTCGGCACGTGGGTGATAGCGCGCACGGGCGAATCGACGCTCGTCGACCTCAGAGAGTCCCCGACGACCGGGCTATTCGATAACGGCGTCTGCGCGGTCGCGTCTCGCTCGTGCTGGCAGGCGAGCAAGACGGACAGAAACGCGATTGTGGCGAAGCGCGCGACGGTCAGAGAGCGTTGAGCTCTGCGTTGGCGTCGGACAGGTAACCCATATCCCGCACGACGCTCTGCGCCTGCTGGGTGACCATGGTGAGGCCGGTGGGCTGCGCGTTGATACCTCCGGTGCGGAAACGCACCAGCTCCATACGCATCGATCTGAGGAGCTGACGGCAGTTGTCCAGTTTGTCCTGCGCTTCCTTTTTCTTGCGTCCGAGCTCGGCGAGTGCGCGACGCTGGCGACGGAGGAGAGCGAGTCTGCGGACGCGCCCCTCGCTCGCTCCGTGGTCGAGCGGATTCGCCTGCGATTCGAGCGTCGAGATCTCTCTCTCCACGGCTTCCGGCGATTCGTGTCCCGCGCCACGGTCCATGTCGGAGAGCGATAGCGCTAGCTGCTGGACCTTTCTGAAAACGGCGTCAGCGGAAGTCGCGACCTCAGGAATCTGCTCGCGCTCGTCCGGCGGCATGTTGAGAAGCTGTCGATGAATCTCGCGATGGTCGGACTCCGCTTCGCGTATCGCCGAGGCGTAACGCGAATCGGCGAAGGGGCCGGGGGCACCGGCAGGAATGGGGCTGAGCGGAGTCGCGCTCGAAGGAGCATTGATTCTCGGATACGGCTGGAAAGGCTGCATCGACGGGAGCGGGGAGATCGGTGAGAACATCCCCTGCCCGCGCGCGCGCGCACGCGCACGAACTTGCGCGCGCTTTTTCTCGTCGAAGAGTGCCCGCGCGTCGTCGATCGTTTCGGCGGCCACATCGAACATCAATCGATCGCGCGGCTGACGGAACACGTCGCGCCAGTCGTAGCCCGCGGCCCACAGCTTCGAGTACTTGTACGCGAGCGCCACCGTCCAGATGACAGTGAGCGCGATGAAGTCGTGATTCGAGAACAACGAGATCGGGACGAGTATGGCGTTCACCGCGAGGTATGGCGCCAGCTTGCGACGGAACGCGACGACCATCGGCGCGTTCCATTTGCTCAGCTCTTCGTGCGTCGGGGTGGACTGTGTATATGGAGTCTGAGCAGCGGGAGTGTATCGATCGCGGAGCGCTTCGGTCACCTCGCGCTCCCGGATCTCCGCTCTCGCTCCTGGCGATGCCGCGCTCGAAGCTCTGGTTGCAAGAGTCGGCATGGCCCCGCCGTCCAGTGCGACAGCGAACGCTGCCGCGCTCGGGAACCGATCAGCGGGGTCCTTTTCGAGACAAATCATCACCGCGCGTGACAAATCCTGCGGAAGGTCCGGCCAGCGCTCGTTGACCGGTATGGGTTTCTCCGACAGATGCTTCACCAGCATTGAAGGCGTGTTGCTGGCGACGAATGGCGGCTGACCGCACAGCATCTGGTAACCAACGACGCCGAGCGAGTAGAGATCGCTGCGTCCGTCGATGGCGCGATCGCCGGCCGACTGCTCCGGAGACATGTACGCGGGTGTGCCGATCGCCATTCCCGTCGCGGTGAGCCGAGAATCGCCGCTGTCGGTGAGGGCGCGCGCGATGCCGAAATCCGTCACCATCGCGCGACCGGTCTCCTCGTCGATGATGATGTTGTCGGGCTTGATATCGCGGTGGATGACGTTGCGATGGTGTGCGTATGCCAGCGCGTCGGCGACTTCGCGGAGAATTCGCCGCACCTCGACGGGCGCGATCGGTCCGTGCTGCTGAAGCCGCTGACCGAGGTTGTCGCCCTTGATGTACGCCATGACGAAGTAGACGAGATTGTCACGCTCTTCGACGGTGTAGATCGGAACGATGTTCGGGTGATTGAGCTGCGCGGCGGTCTCCGCCTCCCGGAGGAATCGCTGGCGAATGTCGGCGCGAAAGCTCAGTTCGGGTGGCAGCACCTTGACCGCGATCTCACGCTTCAATCGCTTGTCGCGCGCGCAGTAGACGATGCCCATGCCGCCACGACCGATTTCGTTCTCTAGCTCATAGTTTGCAGAGAGAACGGTAGCCACATGTGTTCCAAGCTCGTCGGACGGACTAATTGGCATTTGCGCGCGTCAATTCAGCAGTTCCACTGTTGCGATTCGTGCCTTGCTGGCGTAAAACCACGAGAGCAAAAGATGCAGTATAGGAC
>CATPBD010000175.1 GCA_955652265.1 uncultured Gemmatimonadaceae bacterium
GGCTTCTTCCCTCGCCTTGATCAGCGCGCCACGAACCCTGTCAGTGAAATCGTACCCGCCCATGCTCCTTTCCCCCCTGTCGGCTCCATGGCGCTTTGCTGCAAGGAGCCTCGATTGCCGCCGCCAGAGATTAACGCATTAGTGCGTTCCGAGGAAGTTTATTTTTCCGTCGGTGTCGATTCGATAGATGAAGTGGTCGGTCATTACGTATTCCGGCACCCGTGGCGTCCGCGTGAGGACATAGAATACATCGGTGTCCTCCGGAATCTCCCTTAGGACGGCGGTATGGGTGCCCGCCTGGATCGTGGCTCCCGGCGCGGGCGGCAGACTCCGCGCACTGAACTCGATGACGATATTGTGCAGGCGCCGCTTGTCCAGAATTGTACGCGCGTTGGCCGAGATGAGATATCGCGTGTCAGCACCTAGCGGCCACACGCCAGCCACGGTCGGGGCGGGATAAACATAGACCCACCAATTTCCCTCGGGCGCTGGCAAGCTGGCAACGTTGTACGGACGCCGCACGGGTCCGAAATCCGCCGACGCAGTGTCGAGGGCACGCGCCGCCCTGACGTAGTAGTCCGTGTCCGCGATCGGCTTGTCGTGAACGACTGCGGTGAAGCCCTCGAATTGGCCGGTCTGTGACGTGCGGATCGCTTCGTACGAAACCAGAAAAGTGTCGCGCGCAGCTGTCAATCGGCCGAACGCTACGACCCAGCCAGTGGGAGTTGGGCGCGCGATGTAGCGAGTGATGGTTCCATCGGCCGGCTTGAGCGCCATAACAGCGTCAGTCCCGTGCCACGCCGCAAAATCGTAGGTGGAGAGCGCTCGCCCACGCGCGGTGATGTCGGACAGCTCTGATTCGGGAGGCGCTCCTGGTTGCGCTTGTGCCAGCGCAGCGCCGGGAGTCATGAAGAAAAGAGAGACGAAAAGGCTGCGAGCAATTCCGCGTCGCACGAGCGTGACAGCGCAAGAAATATTATTGAACGTCATGCCCTATCGACGCGGAACGTGAGCGCAAAGTCACTCTCGCAATTCGACCTTCACGCAGTACCTTTGTGCCGTGTCGGTGTCTATCAAACGACCACGTACAGGCCGGCCCGATGAACCTTACTAATCGCGAGACCGAAGCACTCGATGCGCTGGCGGATACACTCGTGCCGTCGCTCGCCTTCGAAAGGGACGAAGACCCACTTCTCTTCAGCCTGTCCGCGAGCGACCTCGGCGTAAGCGCTCGCGTGGCGGAGGCGCTGGATCGAATCGAGCCGGCAAAGGCCCAGGCCTTTCGCTTCTTTCTTCGCCTTCTCGACAATCCGCTCTTCATCGCGAGCGCCTCGTCGAGCGCGTCACGCTTCTCACGTCTCCCGCACTCCACGCGAGAGCGGGTGCTTCGGCGTCTGGCCAGAAGTCTCGTGCCGCAGCTTCGCTCCGCGTATCAGGGCGCTCGCAGTCTGGTGATGCTGCACGCTTATGCGGCGAACGGGACGCCCGTATCTGACGACCTGCTGGGCGCGATTGGGTACGCGCCGGAAATCAATCGCAAGGCGACGGCGCGCCGGATACCCGTCACCAGAGTCGAGCACGATACGAGCCTGGAATGCGATGTGTGCGTAGTTGGATCCGGCGCGGGCGGATGCGTCGCGGCGGCGGAGCTCGCTGCCGCTGGACAGAATGTCATCGTATTGGAAGCAGGTTCGGAGTGGACCGGCGGAGATTTCGATCAGCACGAGCTCGCAGGGTTGCAGAATCTCTTTCGGGAGGGGGGAACGTCCGGCACGCGCGATCTCAGTCTCTCGCTCTTCGCTGGCGCCTGCATCGGCGGCGGCACTACCGTCAACTGGCAATCTTGTTTTCGCACTCCCGACGATGTGCGGGAGGAATGGGCGGAGGTATCGGGCTGCAGTCACTTCACGGCTGCCTCATTTGCCGAATCGCTCGATGCCGTCTGGCGCCGTATCGGCGCCTCGACGGACGAAAGTGAAATCAACGAGAACAACAATGCGATCTGTCGCGGTGCCCAATCGCTTGGCTACAAGTGGAGCGTGACCCCGCGCAACTCGCTCGGCTGCGACCTCGAGCAGTGCGGAAACTGCATGTTTGGCTGTCGGGTCGGTGGCAAACAGAGCGCGTCGACAACTTATCTGATTGATGCGATTCGCTCCGGCGCTCGACTCGTTGCTCCATACTCAGCGCGCCGTCTCACTCAGGGAAAAGGACAAGTGACCGGCGTCGATGGCACGGTCAGAGATTCGAACGGTACGTCGCGAGCGATGCACATCAAGGCGCAGAGAGTAGTCCTGGCTGCCGGAGGGATCGAGACCCCTGCGCTTCTCATGCGCTCCGGATTGAAGTCACTGCACCTCGGTCAGCACCTCTACCTGCACCCGACTGTTGCCGTTAGCGGCAACTACGCTTCGCCGATCGAGGCATGGAAGGGAGCTCCGCAGACGATTGTCTGCGACGAATTCAGCGATATGTCCGACGGATACGGATATCGCATTGAAGCGGTCCCGGCGCATCCGGGCCTCCTCTCGGTGGGATTACCGTGGACGAGCGCGCGCGATCACAGGCGTGAGATGCAGCGGATACGCTTCGCTGCGTCGTTCATCGTACTGACGCGCGATTCCAGCTCGGGACGCGTGCGGATCACTCGCGACGGCAGACCATACTTCGACTATCGGCCGGGTAAGCAAGAGCGACGCCTGATGAGGCACGGAATGGCGACCGCCGCACGAATTCACTTCGCTGCCGGCGCCGAGCGAATAACGACTATTCATACGACGCCATTGAAATGGGAGCGCGCGTCGGGCGAATCGATCGACAAGTTCTGCCGTAAAATCGAGGGAGCGCCGACGTCGCCGAACCGCTTGCCGCTATTCAGCGCGCATCAGATGGGAACGTGCCGGATGGGAGCCGACCGCGCCTCGGCCGTGTGCGACGGAACCGGCGCAGTGTTCGGCATGAAAGGTGTCTACGTCGCCGACGCGAGTCTCTTCCCCGCGTCGTCGGGAGTAAATCCGATGATCACGATCATGGCGCTAGCGCGACACGTGGCGCGGGGGATGATCGGCTAGCTTACCTGATCCGCGCCTTCTCGAGACGCGCGGTCGTACCGTCGCGAACGCCCAGGTACACTACGCCATTCGGTCCGAATCCCACGAGCTGGCGGTTCTGCCGTTGGCCTGGCTAGGGATTGGCGGCGTCGCCAGGCTTCGGGGGTGTGTGCCTGCTGCGCGGGGCAACAACATGTGCCGTCTTGAGCAGACCGAGCAACTGCTCGTCGGAGAGTCTGTCCCAGTCCTGGGGGAATCTGGCGAGACGGCGTCGCTGATTCTCGCATTCGAAGCAGAGCCAGCCCTCGGAGTAATCGCCAAGAAAATCTTCCGCGGCGGTTCTCGGGTGAATGGACGATGCTGACACCGACCAGATTTTCCACTTCGTCCCGTTCTCGTCGACCACATCGCGGACTGCCATTGGTTGGTTCCTCCCGATCGGGGAGCATGATGCAATCCGCGTGCTGGAAGCGCCGCCTCCGCGACCGTTCCCGCGACCTCGCTTATTGACCCGCGTGGCTAGCTAATGAGCGCTGACCCGCAGTTCGAGCAGAATTCGGCGTCCCGTTCGGGACGGGGCCCGCACTTTTCGCATACAGGAGCGTTGCCGGCGCGCATCACTGCAAGCGCCTGCTCGGTATAGCGCGCCTTGAGCGGCTCGTAGTCAGAATCGGAGATCTTCCCGGTCTGGCGATCGAACTCGAGCTCGCGCAACGCATCGACGGCAAAACTTTGGCGCTGCCTCGCAGCGGAATCCGCCCCCGAGCGGGCACCCGTTCCACTTGCGGGCGGGTTGCGCCGCGCGACCGAGATGTCGGCGCGGAAGAGCGGGTAGAGGACGAAGCAGAGCGAGGCGACCGCGAGCGCGGTACCGATCAGAAGGGCGGTCATCCGTCCTTTCTCACGGCGGCATCGAGAGCTGCGAGCTCCCCTTCCGTCGCGTCCACGTGTGGGTGCGAGACCGACCCCATCGCCCGCGTACGTGATTTCCAGCGTTGAAGGAGTGCCGCGACCACCACCGCCCCCGTCCCCAACGCGACGAATGGCATCGTGTAGCCAACCAGATTGAAACCGCTCTTCACGGGTGACATGAGAACCTTCTCGCCGTACATAGACTTGAACGCGGCTAGAATCTCCTGCGCGCTGTGTCCGCCGACGACCAGCCCCATCACGTCGCTGTGCATCGCCGGCGACACGCTGCACGCGAAGTCGGTGGTCCGGCAGGTGTACACGTCAAGATTGCATCCGCACTGGCAGTGGATCTGGTGCTCGAGGTCATCGCGCTGCGCGTCCGTCATGGACGGCTTTGCATTCGGTTTCGGCTCGAGCGTCACCGGCCTATAAACTGCCTCCGCGTCGGCCATCGGGCCGTTGAACGTCTGCACCGCTACCTGCGCCGCGCGGATACGGCGTGGAAATGCCGCCGCAGCTAGTCCGAGGACAGGAATCGCAAGTACGAAACTACGCCGAGTCATCGTTTGGCTGCCAGTCAACGGGCGGGGACGACTGCGAGTCATCACGCGCTCACCAGATCCGGCACTTGCTCGCCCAAATGGCGCGGCTTGAGCACCGTCGCGTAACCACTTTGCACCCGGTGCCTGTCAGCGGCCGGCCACATCACCACGAGTCCGCCCAGCGCCATGAGAGCGCCGCCGAGCCAGACCCACCGGACGAGCGGATTGAAGGTCACGCGAATCTCGGCGTCGTTGGCCCCCCGCACGCCGGCAAGGACCACGTACACGTCCTGCTTGAACGATCCCATGATTCCGACTTCAGTCGAGGGCTCGAATGTCGGTGCGCCACGCGAATCGACGTGCTGTCGCTTCTCGCTGGTGATGACGCCCGCGGGTTTTCCATCGCGGGTGACGTCGAGGGCGATAGCTGTGACCTCGCGATTTAGGACGTTGTACCGCGAGATCCCCTGACTAACGAAGGTCCAGCTGTGCCCCCACGCATCGGTGACTGTTTTCGCATCGCCGGCGTTCAGGTTGAGATCGAACTCACGCTTGAACGCGAGACCGGCGAAAGCCGCAAAGATCACGACGACGCCGAGGTGCACAATGTACCCACCGTAGCGCCGGCGATTCCGCCCGATCAGCCTCGGCAGCGCGATGAGGCGCGATTCACCGTACATGCGGTGGCGCGCTCCGACTCCCTTGTAGAACTCCTGTACTATAGTAGCGAGCACCAGCCCGCCAAACGTGTACGAGAGCAGCGCGGCCAGGTTATGAACTCCGAAAGTGAAGAAGAGAACGCCGACGGTAATCGAGACGCTCACCGGTATGAGAAACTGGCGTCTGAGGTTGGCGACCGATGCCCGTCGCCAGGCGATGAGTGGACCGATTCCAGTGAGTAGCAACAGCAGCAGTCCGAGCGGGATATTCACCGTATTGAAGAACGGCGGACCGACCGTGATCTTGTTCCCCCGCACCGCTTCGCTGATGATCGGGAAGAGCGTGCCCCACAGCACCGAGAACGCGATTCCGACGAGCACCAGGTTGTTGTAGAGGAACGCAGCCTCGCGACTGACCATGCTCTCCAGCTCGGCCGTCGATCTCAGATCCTGCAACCGCGTCGAGACGAGATATGCGGTCACGACAATCGCTAGAACCAGGAATCCCGCGAACCACTTCCCCACCGGCGACTGGGCAAATGAGTGGACGCTCGAGATTACGCCGCTGCGCGTGATGAACGTTCCGAAGATCGCCAACAGAAACGCGGACACGACGAGCGTGACGTTCCATTTTCGCAGCATGCCGCGCTTCTCCTGCACCATGATCGAGTGCAGGAACGCCGTGTTCACGAGCCACGGCAGTAGCGAGGCATTCTCGACAGGATCCCACGCCCAGTAACCGCCCCATCCCAGCTCGACGTAAGCCCACCACATCCCGAGCACGATTCCAACTGTGTTGAAGAACCACGCCAGCAAGGCCCACCGTCTCACCGCCGCCAACCACTCGGCGTCCA
>CATPBD010000176.1 GCA_955652265.1 uncultured Gemmatimonadaceae bacterium
CATAATCCCTGATGGCCTCACCAAGCGCCGGATTACGCGTCTTGCCCACGACTGCGACGACCAGTCGCATCTACGCGTAGATGCCGCGGAGCCTGTGAACGCTGGCCACTCTGCTGATCGCGAGCATGTACGAGGCGGTGCGCATGTTGACTCGCCGCTGGCGCGAGAGATCGAGCACATCCTCAAAGCTTCGCTTCATGATCGTCTCGAGGCGCTCGTTGACGAGATCTTCCGGCCAGAAATACCCGCCACGATCCTGCACCCATTCGAAGTACGAGACCGTGACCCCGCCGGCGTTGGCAAGAATATCGGGGATGACGAAGATCCCGTTCTCATCGAGTACTGAGTCCGCAGCCGCAGTGGTCGGGCCGTTCGCGCCCTCGCAGATGATCCTCGCCTTGATGTCTCTGGCGTTTTTCGTCGTGATCACGTTCTCGAGCGCGGCGGGAAGCAGCACATCGACATCCAGAGTGAGCAGATCCGCGCCCGAGATCTTGTCAGCCTTGTCAAAGCCTTCGAGCGAACGGTGCTTCTTCGCGTATGCGATCGCGTCGTCGATGTCGATTCCCTTCGCATTGTGCAGCGATACGGAGCGATCACCGATCGCGACGATCTTGCAGCCCTCGCGCGCAAGCAGCTGCGCCGCCACCGAGCCGACGTTTCCGAACCCCTGGATAGAGACGGTCGTTCCCTTCACCGGCATGCCAAGATGTTTGAGCGCTTCCTTGGTGACGATCATGCAGCCGCGGCCCGTCGCCTCGCGGCGTCCGAGCGATCCGCCGAGCTCGACGGGCTTGCCAGTCACAACGGCGGTAACGGTGTGGCCAACGTGCATGGAGTAGGTGTCCATCACCCACGCCATCACTCGCTCGTTGGTGTTGACGTCCGGAGCCGGCACGTCGGAGTCGGGGCCGAGCATGTTGATGATTCCCGACGTGTAGCGACGCGTCAGCTTCTCGAGCTCCGGCGCGCTCATGGCCTGTGGGTCGCACCTGACACCACCTTTGGCGCCGCCGAATGGAATATTGACCACGGCGCACTTCCACGTCATCCACGCGGCAAGCGCTTTCACTTCCTCGAGCGTCACTTGCAAATCAAACCTGATGCCGCCCTTGGCAGGACCACGAGAAGTGTTATACAAGACGCGATAACCCTCGTACACTTCAACTTCTCCGTTGTCCTTCATCACCGGTATCGAGACGATGACCTGCTTCTCCGCTTGTCGCAAAACCTTGTACAAGCCTGGCTCCAGGTCGAGAAGCTCCGCGGCCTTGTCGAATCGCGACATCATGGCCTCGAACGGATTCTCCTCGTCGAGAAAGCGGTCCTTGTCGGGGCGAACGAGCTTGTGAGCTGGAATTCGATAGTCAGTAGCCATGATCTGAAGTTTTCTGCGTTTTGACGGGATCAGTTTGGGCTAGCGCTCGAGAGAAGACTGTCGAGCATCCGATCGATGTGGGGCTGCCCGTCCTCGATTTTCAAGCGCTGTGAAACATACCATAATGACCCCGCTTCGGGAGGCCATACAGACTCGAGTTTCACCGCATCTTTGAGAGTGCAAACGACGAAATCCGAGCTGCTCGCTTGAGCGGCGAGATGCCGCGCTTCACGGCTCGTAAATGCGTGATGATCGGGGAAACTGTGCGGTCGCACGACGGCGCCAAGCTCAGTGAGCTGTCTGAAAAAAGATTCGGGCCGCGCGATTGCGGCGATTGCGGTCAGGTCGGCGCCTCTCACCGCGTGCAACGGAAGTGTTTGACCCGTCGCCGTGCTACGGAGATCTCCCGGAGCGAGATGCACGACTGCGATCGGAACGCGGGGCGCGACGGCGGCCACTGCGCGGCGCGCGGCATCGACAGTTGATTTGTCCGCGATTTTCCGCGTGATGATGACGAGGTTGGCGCGTCGGGCGGACCGGAGCGGCTCGCGCCACGGACCGGCCGGAAGGAGCCGCGGGGAGTCGGACCATGAATCTGCATCAACGAGCAGGACGTCTGCGTCTCGAGCAGCGCGGCGGTGCTGAAATGCGTCGTCAAGGATGGCAACATTGACCCCCTGTGCGATCACCTCTCTGATTCCACGCACACGATCGGACGCCACCACCACGGGAACCCCGGCGTTCAGTCGCTGGTGCACGATCGTTTCGTCGCCCCCGTAACCGCGAAGCACGATTCCCGGCCTGGCGCCCATCTCGGTCAGCCTGCGCGCAATCCACGCCGCAACGGGTGTCTTGCCCGTGCCCCCAACAGAAAGATTTCCAACGCTGACCACCGGGATGGAAAAATCTTCCGTCGGGATCAAGCCCGAGTCGTACAGCCATCCCCTCATCACTACGCCGCTGCGATAGGCAATCTCAACTGGGGAGAGCAGCAGGCGCAGCGTACGCGCCCCCTTTCCGCGGCCAGTCCAGACCGTCTCCGCGATTCGCCGCAGATCAGCCACCCGCTAGCCCGATTGCGTCGCTCATCAAACGCTCGAAGCGCGGAGCTTCCTCCGCCGCCGCGCGTGGATTGGTGGCAAGCACTTTGGTCGGCGGTCCGTATGCAACAGTTACTCGCGCAAACGGTTTAGGAATCATGAACCGGTCCCAGCTGCGCAGACGCCAGGAGCGGCTCGCAGAAACAACGACGGGAAGGATGAACGAGTCAGACCTTTGTGCGGCGACGAGAGCACCCGGAGCGAATTTCTCGGCCGGTCCTCGCGGGCCGTCAGGCGTGATCGCTACCTCGCGACCGGACTCTAGCTCCCGCACCAGCGAGATCAAGGCCCGATCAGCGCCATGAGTCGTCGATCCGCGAATGAGGCCATAGCCAAGCGACTCTGCCGCGCGCGCCACCAGTTCGCCGTCGCGATGCTCACTGATCAAGACGCTGATGCCTTCGTCACGATGATGCCAGAGCAGCGGCAAGAGGTGGCCGTGCCAAAGCGCGAAGATGAACGAACGCTCACTCGAGCGCAGCTGCCGCACAGCGTCTCCATTCAAGACGCGAAACCGCCACGTTCTCCCAAGCAGGTTCAGAAACCCTCTTCCCAAGAGGAGTGCGGCGCGCTCGCGCCAGGGGAGAGAGCCCCGCTGCCCAGTCATCTGAGTGCCCCGACGAGGTCGCTCGCCATTTGCGCCACGCGCTCGGCAGCTCCTGGCAAACCGAGCTTGGCACGGACCTCCGCCAGTCCGGCAAGTACGTCCTCGCGCTGCCGGCTTTCCGGCTCGAGCAGGCCTACCATTGCGCCTGCGATTCTCTTCGGCACGATATCGTCCTGAATGAATTCGCGCGCTACTTCGCGTCCTGCTACCACGTTCACCAAGCCGATATGGGGTACCTTCACCACGCGCTTGGCGAGGGCAAAGGATACGCGCCCCGTACGATACGCCACGACAAGGGGGCAGTCGGCGATCGCGGCCTCCAGTGTAGTCGTTCCGCTCTTGCAGAGCGCAGCGTCCGCAGCGCGCAAAACGCTCAGTGAAGCCGAGTGCACAAGTCGGAACGGGCATCGTTCCGAATCGAGAGCTACCGTCGGCGCGACACTCACTATTACCTGAAGCCCCGGCCGTCTGCGCTGGAGCTCCTTGGCTGTCGCCACGAAATCGTCGATGTGCCGGTCAATTTCCTGCTGCCTGCTGCCCGGGAATAACGCTAGCACCGGCAGGTTTTGCGCGAGCCCCAAGGCTTCTCGGGCCTCCAGCTTGGTCGGCATGTTCAACGCCCGATCCAGGAGTGGATGACCGACAAAAGTCGCATCGACTCCAAAGCCGCGCAGAAGTGGCTCTTCAAACGGGAGAATTACTGCGGCTTTCGAAACCATTTGCGCCAATTTGGGAATTCGCCCCGCACCCCAGGCCCAAACTTGTGGCGTGACGTAATAGAGAACGGGCACCCCCGCGCGCTTCGCCGCAGCGGCGACTTTCATATTGAACCCTGGGTAGTCGATGAGCACGACCAGCGCGAAGTCGCCGCGCTCCATCATCCTTCGCAGACGGCGCAGAAGGAGGAAATGCCGAGGAACGTGCCTCAGCACCTCGAGGAAGCCCATCACGCCGAGCTGACTGTCACGGTGAATGAGCTCGACGCCCTGTTCCGCCAGTCGGGAGCCGCCCACCGCCGCGAGACCGAGCTCGGGCCTTAGACGCTGCAGCGCTGCCGCGACGCCCGCCGCATGAAGATCGCCCGATGCCTCCCCGACTACGAACAGAATCTTACGCATGATGATGCGCGCGTCCGACTAGTGAAGGGAGAGTCAGCTCTATCTCCTTCACAATCTCGAGCGCGACACCCAGCGCCAGCCTTCCCTCCTCTCCGGTAACCACCACCGGCCCGTCGCCCTTCAATGCAGCCACGAAGCTCTCGAGCTCGAGCTTGAGCGGCTCACCTGCTGGCGCTTCGAGCTTGATCCGATCCACGAACGCGGTGATGTCCGCAGGTGCGGAGCGCACCGAAAGAGGATCAATGTCCGATCGGAGGCGGAAAAATTCCCCCGTGCCGGACGCAAGGTCGAGCGAGAGATATCCGCTCTGCTGAAAGATTCGAATCTTGCGTTTTCTCTCGCGCGAGATCCGGCTCGAGGTAATGTTGGCCACGGCGCCGGAGATGAAGGTGACCCGCGCGTTCGCTATGTCGAGCATTGGCGTCAATACCGGCACTCCCACGGCGGAGATCTCCTTCGCGCCCGTTCCAACCAGTGTGAGCAGCAGGTCGATGTCGTGAATCATCAGATCCAGCACGACGGCCACGTCCGATCCTCTCGGACTGAATGGCGCCAATCGCTCGCTGTCGATGAATCGTGGCTTGTTCACGTAGGGCAGGGCGGCCCGAACTGCCTGATTGAAGCGCTCAATGTGTCCGATCTGAACCATCACACCTTGCTCTCGCGCCAGCGCCAGCAGCGCGTCAGCCTCCGCGAGCGTGGTCGTGATCGGCTTCTCGATGAAAACGTGCTTGCCGCGCTCGATCGCCGCGCTGGCGACGGCGAAATGAGCGGACGTCGGCACCACGACTATCACCGCATCGGAGGCGTCGAGCAGACTGTCGAGCGAGGGATGGGCCTTCACGGCGAGCTCCGTCTCGACTTCCAGCGCCCGTTCACGACGCGTCTCAACGAATCCGGTCAGTTGGACTCCGGAAAGATCGCGCAGAATTCTTATGTGGTGAAACCCGAGGCTGCCCGCGCCGACGACACCAACGCGTGGGGTATTTCTCAAATCACGACCCCGCGCTCACTCGCCTCGACGAATCGTATCAGCTCCTGTACTTCCGGGAGTGGCTCGAGCTCAGTCTGCGCGCGCTCGATCGCCTGGGTGACGTTGAGATCAGAACGGAAGAACAGGCGATAAGCGCGCTTGAGCTCGCGTATGGTTGCCTCGTCCATTCCGTTGCGCTGGAGGCCGATCGTATTCAAGCCATAGAGCTTGACCGGATTCCCCACCGCCTTGAGAAAGGGTGGAATGTCCTTCGAAACCCGCGAGCAACCGCCGATAAAGCTGTTGCGCCCGATCCGGGCGAATTGATGCACCGCACAGAGCCCGGAGATGATCGCTTTATCCTCGATCGTCACATGCCCGGCCAGCTGAACCACATTGGACAGGATGACGTTGTTTCCAATCTGGCAGTCGTGCGCGATGTGGACGTAGGACATCAGCAGGCAATTCAGTCCGACGGTCGTCTTGAAAGAATGCGAGGTACCCCGGTTGATCGTCGCGTATTCGCGGATCACTGTCCCTTCGCCGATCTCAACAGTGGTTTCTTCGCCGGCGAATTTGAGGTCCTGCGGAGGGCCACCGAGAATGGTTCCGATTCCCACGTTCACCGCCCGGCCGAGAGAGACGTTTCGCTCCAATGTTGCGCGCGGCGCGATGACGCACCCCTCTCCGATCGTGCAACCTTCCCCCACGATTGCAAAAGCAC
>CATPBD010000177.1 GCA_955652265.1 uncultured Gemmatimonadaceae bacterium
AGATGATCGTGGATGCGAACACGGACCCGACGGCCACGACAACCACAAAATCAAAGGCATTGAGCTTGGAGAGCGTGCGTTTGCCCGACCCGCGCAGCAGGATCATGAGCGCCGCAAAGCCGATGATCGAAAGCGTGACTGTTCTGCCGACGTTGTACCAGCTCTGGAAGAAAAAAGGCGCATGCGCAATCACAGGATTCGACATGGTGGATTTCACCCGAACACGGTAAGAAACGACGGGTACCTACAGCAGGGATCGCGCCTTTGCGTGGTATATTCATCCTCAATGAACAAACTCGCATTCCTGCTGCTCATTCCACTCGTGGCGGCCACCAATCAGCTACGCGGTCGGGACGCGATGCCGGGTGGGGCCGTCCCAATGCGTACGGTCGAAGGTAAGCGTGCACTTTCGATTCGACCGGTTCGATGGACCGTTGTTGGAGGCAGCTCACCGCTCGATGTCACCTCTGGTCGCACGGTGCCGATCACGCTCCAGGCCGACATCGCGAGGGGTTGGCACATCTACTCGCTGACCCAGAAGGCAGGCGGACCGATCCCACTTTCCATTCAACTTATCGACCCCGGCGATGTGGTTGTCCGCGGCGTCATCAAAGCGCCCAAACCGGAGCGCATCTTCGACAAGAACTTTGGCATCGAGACCGAGCTCTATTCGGGGAGTCCACGTTTCACGATTCCCGTGGGCGTTCCCGGTCGATCACAATCGGGCATCCGGAAGCTTCAGATTGGTGCGCGCTATCAGGTTTGCAGCGCCACTCTCTGTCTTCCGGCTCGCACGGACAAGCTGGGCGTGGTGCTCCGAATCGTGGGTCGCAAATGAGCACTGGATTTCTCTGGCTCGCGGCGAGCACGGGGCTTCTCTCGCTTCTCACCCCCTGTGTTTTCCCCATGGTGCCGGTCACGATCGCCTATTTCGCGAGACCGGATGGCGACAGATCACCAGGTTTGCGCCGCCCGCTCCTCTTCGGTCTTGGGATCGTCGCGACGTTCACGGTGCTCGGGCTTGCTCTCGCCGCGGTGTTTGGCGCTGCTGGTCTGAATCGATTCGCGTCGGATCCTTGGGTGAATCTGATTCTTGCCGCGCTGTTTCTGGTTTTCGCAATGAACCTCTTCGGGTGGCTCGCCACTCCGGTACCGTGGCGACTTGCAAATGCTGCTGACCGTGCTTCGCGTGGTGTAACTCCAGGCAGCTCGCTTGGCGCGCTCATCATGGGTGCTACCTTCACGCTGACATCGGTGACATGCACTGCGCCATTCGTCGGAACACTTCTCGTTCTCGCGTCTCGAGGATCGTGGGCGATGCCGGTGATCGGGATGATCGTCTATTCGACAGCCTTTGCGCTGCCATTTGTAGTCCTCGCGCTGGTGCCGCGGTCACTTTCAGGACTTCCGCGCGCGGGCGCCTGGATGCAAACGCTCCGCGTCCTGATTGGTTTGCTCGAGATCGGAGCGGCAATCAAGTTCGTCTCGAACGCGGATCTCGTTCTCGGTTGGGGAATCTTCACGCGTAACGCACTCCTCCTCGCGTGGTCGGCACTTGCTCTGGCGGGTGCCGCGTATCTGGCGCGAAGTGCGCGTGCGCGAATTCAAAGACGCGGCCTTGCTTTGGAGACTTTGGTCGCGATCGCAGCCGCGCTCCTCCTTGCGGCATGGCTTGCGTCGGGATTGAATGAACGGCGCCGGCTTGACCAGATAGAAGCCTTCCTGCCGCCAGCCTCTCCGATGAGCCCGTCAGCATCTCCGGGCCGTGGGACTCCGACATGGCTGCTAAATGATTATCCCGGCGCGCTCGCGAGCGCACGCGCAACCAGCAGACTTGTCTTCGTCGATTTCACCGGCTACACCTGCACGAACTGCCGCTGGATGGAGGCGACCATCTTCAGCCGTCCCGATGTGAGCGCGGAGCTTAGCCAATTCGTGCTCTCACGTCTTTATACCGATGGCGATGGGGATGTCTACGAACGCCAGCAGGCGTTTCAGGAGAAGACTTTCGGAACAGTGGCCCTTCCGCTCTACGCGGTGATGACAGCCGACGGCAAAGTGCGGGCAACGTTTAGTGGCCTCACCCGGAATCCCGCGGAGTTCATTGGTTTTCTCGAACGCGCCCGCGAGCGCCAGGTCGCGAGCCGCTAGGGTTTCTTGGGGGGCGGCGGGGCGACGCCCGCTCTGTCCGCGCGCTTTAGCACTTCTTCCGCCGTCGAGAGCGGGCCGTAGTGCGCCTCCTGCGCCGCCTCGATCTTCTTGGCGATCGCCTCCGTCTCCTTGTCCTTCTTTCCTCTCCGAAAGATGAACTCGGGGGCCAGCGCCACTCCGAGCACGGTAAGCGGAAGGATCTGAATTGTCTGAATCAGCAGCGACACAGCGATCGCGTCATTGCGCGAAGCGCCGAACTGCTCAGCCATCAGGGCATAGACGAACTGGAAGAATCCGAGGTTCCCAGGGGTTGCGCGGATGATCAGCCCAACGTTGATGCCGAGCAGGCAGGCAAGACTTCCTGCGAGGGGGATCGAGACATGCGCTGCGGCGGCGGCGAACTCGAAAGTCCAGAGCTGACACGCCCATGCCGCGAGGGACAGGAGCATTGCAGCCAGAAAGCGGGGCCCTGTCGCCAGGCGCCCAGCCGTCTGCCCGAAGCTCACGAAATACGCACGAACCCTCCCCCAAACGGTGCGAGCCCTGGCGCGCCGCTCGGGCACGTGCTCGGGCTTGATGTGCCTGGTGGCGTACACAAAGAACATCAACAGAGCGATGATGACGACGAGCAGAATCTCCGCTGGTACCTTCCATCGCTCGAACTGAGGCGGCAGCTGGAACACGAGAACGCCGAAGACCAGCAGCATCACGAACCCGATCGGATCGAACAGCTTTTCCAGGGCCATCGAGGCGAGCACCGTAGAGCTGGGTACGCCGCTCACTCGCGAAACGAATACAACGCGTGCCGCGTCTCCGCCGCTGGCGACCAGAACATTGTTGAGACCGGCGCCGGCTACCGTGGCTCGCACGGCCAGCGGCAGCGACTTGATCCCGATTGGGCGGAGGAAGAGCCACCAGCGCACGCCCTTTATCAGCACCGAGAGAAGGTTTACGCCGATTGCGGCGGCGAGAAGCGGGAGCGATGCGTGCCGCATCGAGTTCCACGCGGCGTGCCAATTTATTGTGCGGGCGAAGAGAACGAGGAAGACGAGAATCGCGGCGGAAATCGCCCAGCGAATCCCCTTCTTGAGCTCAGGACTCATTCAGTCGGCAGAGTCGCGAACTCGTAGCCTTCGTTCTTGAGCCTGTCGATGATGTGCGGCAGTGCGGCAGCGGTCTGCATCCGGTCGCCATCGGGATTGTTGCCGTCGCCGTCGTGCAGCAGGACGATCGAGCCGGGCGAAACGCCTTCAAGCGTGCGGCGCACGATTTCTTCGACGCCGGGACGATCACTGTCCCACACGCCGAGTGACCAGCCGACGGTGCGCTCACCGTATGAGCTCGCAATCGAGCTCGTCCACGGACTCCGAAACCCGTGTGGCGCGCGGAAGTACCGCGGGGCAGGCGCACCTGCCCGCCTGATCGCGCGAAGTCCAAGCCGGATGTCGCGGCTCACGTAGAACGGACTCTTGAAGTGGAGCCTCTGATGAAAGTAGCCGTGATTCCCAATCTGATGCCCTTCGTGTGAGATCCTTCGCACCAGCTCGGGCCAGCGCTCAGCGTGACTGCCCAAAATGAAGAAGGTCGCGCGCACGCCCTTTTCGGCGAGAGTGTCGAGGATGACCGGGGTCGCGTCCGGATTGGGGCCGTCATCGAACGTCAGCGCAACCACCTTGCGGTCGCTATCGATCTTTCCCAAGGCGCGACCGAAGATCGGACTGTTACGGTGGAACGCACCGTGTACGGCCCCTCCAATTACTGAAACTCCCAGTGCGGCAAACGCGATCATTCGTGTGTGTTCCTGCGCAGCACAGCAGTATAGATGTCGAGGACGGCCTCGGTCACCTTGGCCCAGGAGTACTGCTCCGCCTCCTGACGGCCGCGCTTGCCGAGTCGAGCTCGAAGGGTCTCGTCGTCCAGAAGTCTCACCAGTGCATCGGAGAGATCATCTATATCCCCACAATGCACCATTAGTGCCTCTCGCTCGTGTTTTACCACGTCCCGGAAGCCGTAGATGTCTGAGCAGACGACCGGGGTCTCGCACGCCATCGACTCGAGGAGTGTGATTCCAAATGAGGCCTTGGTGGTAGGGCAGGCGTACATGGCGCTATGCGCGTAGTAACCGGGCCGCTCGCCGAGCACGGAGCCGACAAACGTGATGTCGGGATCTCCGCCCGCCGCGCGATAATAGTGCTTGCGGAGGGGCCCGTCGCCCACAACGACAAGCTGCGCCTCGCGGTTCCTGCCGCGGACTTTCTTGAACGATTCTATGAGAGTGGTGAGGCCGTTACGCGGGTCGAATCTTCCAAGGAAGAGAATGACGGGAACATCGGTGCGAAGAGCGGCGGGGCGGGGGGCGTGCGGGTTGAAGACGTCGGTGTCGATTCCGTTGGGAACGATCGTCCAATTGGCTTCGAAGTATCGATTGAGGGCGATCGTGGTCGAATGCGACACGGCTATTGCCGCGTGAAGCTGATCGAGGCGCTTCTGGAAGTATCGCTTGCCGATGGCGTAGCCGATCGAGCGATCGAAATACGTGTGGAACGTGCCGACTACCGGGCAGTTGGCTTCTTCGATTGCCAGCACCGGTAGAACCGGGCTGAGTGGCGAATGGACGTGAATGATGTCGTACTGCCCAAGGCTGAACACACGCTTCAGCGCCTTGCGGAGCTCGTATCCCCATGTAAATCGCGCCTGGGATCCATTGGCGTAAATGGGCTGGCTCTTGCCGATGCGAATGACGTGCGGCTCGTACCGTGCGCCCCGAATGTTGGACGTGATGATGTCTACCTGGTGTCCGTATCGACGCGCCTCGCGCGCGAAGAAGTGCACGTGCTCGCAAATGCCGCCCAGGTGCGGATAGTAGTACTCCGTGACGAGCGCAATTCTGAGCGGGCGCGCGTGCTGAACGTGCGCCATGGGGAGCGACGCCGCTGGCATCAGCTCCAGGCGCCGAGCGTGACCGAGCTTACGCTTCAAGAGCGGCATGAGCTGCGGCTAAGCGCGCGATTGGTACTCTGAACGGTGAGCATGACACATAATCGAGTCCCAGCGAATGACAGAAAGCGATTGAGCGCGGCTCGCCGCCGTGCTCCCCGCAAATTCCAAGTTTGATCTTTGGACGAACCCGCCGTCCATCCTCAACAGCCATCCTTACGAGCCTTCCTACCCCTTCTGTGTCAAGGACCTGAAAAGGATCATCTGCAAAAATACCCCGATCTATGTAAGAGGGAAGGAACCGGCCCGCATCGTCCCGGCTCAGCCCCATGGTTGTCTGTGTCAGATCATTTGTTCCGAAGGAGAAAAATTCGGCCGACTGCGCGATCTCCGCGGCGGTGAGAGCCGCGCGAGGCAGCTCGATCATCGTGCCAATCAGGTAGGAGATCTTCTCGCCCATCCCGCCAAGCACGCGTTTGGCGACGTCGTCGATCACTGCGCGCTGGTGCTCGAATTCCCGCACGGTCGATACCAATGGAATCATGATCTCAGGCTTTACCATGATGCCGCGACGCATTGCGCGAACCGCGGCTTCCAGTATGGCGCGGCCCTGCATCTCTGTAATCTCCGGGTAAGTAATGCCGAGCCTGCAGCCGCGGTGACCAAGCATCGGATTGGTTTCCCGAAGTGATTCTATGATGCGATTGAGATCCGCGCGCGGAATATCGAGCGTGCGCGCGAGAAGCTTGCTCTCCTCGCCCCCGTGCGGAAGGAACTCGTGCAGCGGCGGATCGAGC
>CATPBD010000178.1 GCA_955652265.1 uncultured Gemmatimonadaceae bacterium
AGATGGACCGAAGAGCTGATCATGAAAGCGCTGTTCACGTCGCATCCCAAGCTCGACAACAAGGGCATCCTCTACGATGGATCGACGGAGAGGCGCCTCAACCACACGCTCGAGGGCGGGGACGTTCATCCCCTCCGTGAAGACGTGTTGCTCATCGGCTTCAGCGAGAGATCGAGTCCCGCCGGAATCGACAGTCTCGCCACGCTGTTGTTCGAGCAGACGGAAGTCAGCAACCTCATCGTCGTCGTGATGCCGCAGGAAGCGACCGCCATCCACCTCGACATGATCTTCACGCACATCGACCGCGAGCTGTGCGTGATTTATCCGCCCCACTTCATTGGACCGTACCGCCTGCCGATACTTCATTGGAGGAAGGGCGACGCCCACATGAAGGAGCAACCTGACCTGTTCGCCGCGCTCAAGCATTGCGGACTTCCGATGGAGCCGATTCTTTGCGGAGGATCGCGTAGAATCGTCCAGGATCGAGAGCAGTGGGCGTCGGGTTGTAACTTTACTGCGCTGCGTCCCGGCGTCGTCACCTCGTACGCGCGAAACGAGACAACTCTGCGAGAATTGGAGAAAACCGGCTTCAAGATGCTTTCGGCCTCGGATTTCCTGTCGTCCAAACATGGCATCGCCGCGAACGAGAGAGCGGCGATTACGTTCGAGGGCGGTGAGCTGGTGCGCGGCGGAGGCGGACCGCACTGCATGACGTGCCCGATCACGCGAGACGATCCGTGGATCTGACGCGCGGGGTCTATTCCCAGCCGGAAGACACTCTGCTGACTTCGCGTGCGCTCGATTATCTGGCTGCCGGTCCGGCTGATGTGGTGGATCTCATCGGGCATGTGTGCAGTCTTCCCGGCGCTCCGCGGATCGTCGCCGAGCACATGGCGCACGCAATGTTCGCCGGACGTCGTGAATTCGTGCGCGGCCTGGACGGTCGCTGGATGATTGGCGACCTCTACCCGAACCAGCGGGACGCTGGCGGCGAGAAGCGGGAGGCGGGAAGCGGCACGGGAGCCGCGGATCACTCCCGGCGTTCCTTATCCCGCTTCGCCTCACACTCACCGTCTTGCTTCGCCAACGAGTCGCTGCACAAGCTGTCGTACGTCGTGGTCGATACCGAGACGACTGGCGGGCGGGCGTGGTCCGGTGATCGAATCACCGAGATCGCGGCAGTCGTCGTGCGCGACGGAGAGATCGTCGAGCTGTTCGAGACGCTCGTGAATCCGCAGCGTCCAATTCCATATTTCGTCACTCAGCTGACGAACATCACGTGGGACATGGTCCAGGATAAGCCGACGTTCGCCCGCGTTGTGCCCGACGTGATGCGCGTGCTCGAAGGCAACGTCTTCGTCGCGCACAACATGATGTTCGACTGGCGCTTCGTGACCTCGGAGCTGTCGCGCTCCACCGGGAGAAGGCTGGCAGGCCGGCGCCTCTGCACCGTGAAAATCGCGCGCAAGGTTCTGCCACAGCTTTCGCGTCGCTCGCTGGATCACGTGGCGCGCTACTACGGCGTGGAGATTCGCGGACGCCACCGCGCGGCTGGCGATGCGCTCGCCACTGCCAAGTGTCTGCTGCGCATGCTCTCCGATCTCGGCGATCGCGGGTGTGCCACGTGGGGCGACCTCGAGACACTTCTCCGTACGCCGACGATTCGGCGCAAGAAGCGGAGAGCGTCCGGGTTGCCGACTCCAGTCCTCCGCGACACCACAGCTTGACCGCACCAAGTCCAAGAGTGCAGCGCCGAAAGATCGGCGACTTCACCGTTCAGGCGATTCAGGCAGGCGGCCAGAGACTCGACGGCGGAGCCATGTTCGGCGTCGTTCCCAAACCGTTGTGGGAAAAGCGCATCCCTGCCGATGAACGCAATCGAATTCAGCTCGGCATGCGCTGTCTCCTGATCGAGCATCCGTCGGGACTCGTGTTGATCGACACCGGCGCCGGCAACAAGGAGAACGCGAAGTTCAAGGACATCTACGGCATCGAGAACGAAGGCGCGGACGGCGCGACGATGCTCGAAGACGGACTAAAGGAGATTGGCGTCGCTCCCGCCGACATTGCGATCGTGATTAACACCCATCTGCATTTCGACCACGCGGGCGGCAATACTCGCACACGGCCCAATGGCTCGCTCGAGATAACTTTTCCGAACGCGACGTACGTGGTGAGGCGGGGCGAGTACGACTTTGCCCTCCACCCTAATGAGCGAACCGCGGCGAGCTACTTCGAACGCAACTACGCTCCGCTCGAAGCCGCCGACAAGCTCGAGCTGGTCGCGCGCGAGAAGCAGATCGTCAAGGGAATTCGCGTGGTTCCGACTCCGGGCCACACGCCCTTTCATCAGAGCATCCTCATCGAATCAGGAGGCGAGCGCGCTTTCTACCTCGGCGATCTGGTTCCGACCCACGCGCACCTGCCGCTTCCGTGGATCATGGGCTACGACGTTGAGCCGCTGGTGACGCTCGAGACCAAGCGGCGGATCCTGAAGCAGGCGGTCGACGAAGAGTGGCTGCTGCTGTTCGAGCACGACGCCATCGTACCGTGGGGACGGATCGAACACGATGGGAAGGCGTACCGACTGATGGACGGCGAGGCGTAGAAGACAGAACTGCAACTGAACAGAAGTGTTCTGGTACTAACTCAGAGGTTGGTAAAGCTCGATCCGGTTTCCCTCAGGATCCTTGATCCACGCGAATCGCCCGTAATCAAAGTCTTCGGTCTTCTCGATCTCGATCCCGTCCGCGCGCAGCTGCTCCAGGAATGCGGGGAGATCCCGGACTCGATAGTTAATGACGCACTCTCGCCTCTCGGGAGGGAGACTGACCTTGGATTGCGTGATCGAGAACACCGTCGAGTCCACTTTCGACGAGTCGCTGAGGCTACGGTACTTGAACTCGGTGCCGTACACCTTGCCCTCCTCGTACGTCTCGAGCCTCAGGCCGAAGTGGAGGGCGTACCAGTTGGAGAGTGTCTTGGCATCATTGGCGTATATGAAGACACCGCCGATCCCGTCAACCGATATTCGCTTCTCAATTCTGCCGCCGATTACGTTCCTGGTCATTCCGCGAATCTAGGTGGCCCACCCGCAGGCCGGAAGTTGGCTCGAGCGCTTGCATGGAGCGCCCGGGAGCCCTAGCTTACGCAGTGACAATGCGATAAGCGGGAGATCCGGGCGGATCACCCCACCCTTTGGCCCTCGATGTTCGAGGTGCGCTGCAGGAGTTCTGGGCCACTACGCTGCCGTTTCGGCCGGCGTATAGTTGCGCGGGCTCCGAAGACGGGGTCCGCTTTTTTGTTTCCTTCTTTCAAGGGTAGATCGTATTCAGGACACCACCAAGCGCGTACGAGTCAACAAACAGATCCGCATAAGTCCGATCAGAGTAATCGCTGCCGATGGAGCGCAGCTCGGCATAATGGACGTGGAAACGGCTCTCGCGGCCGCGATAGAGCAGGGACTGGATCTGGTTGAGGTTGCACCGATGGCGAGGCCGCCCGTGGCCCGCATCATGGACTACGGGAAATTCAAGTTCGAGCAGGCCAAGATGGCCCGCCAGGCCAAGAAAAAGCAGCACGTGATTCATCTCAAGGAAGTGAAGTACCGCCCCGGGATCGAAGAGCACGACTTCATGACGAAGACGCGGCACGCGCGCGAGTTCCTGAACGAAGGAAACAAGGTGAAGGTGACGTTGATGTTCCGGGGCAGGCAGATCGCCCACCCGGAGCTTGGACGTCAGGTTGTAAATCGGGTCGCGCAGGAGCTCGCCGATGTGTCGAAGATCGAAAGCGATCCGAAGTTCGAAGGAAAGTTCATGACGATGATTCTCGCGCCGAAATAGGGGTCGAGACTTACATACGAT
>CATPBD010000179.1 GCA_955652265.1 uncultured Gemmatimonadaceae bacterium
CCGCCAATATTATGTTGCGCCCGGCTTACAGCGTCAAGGCATTTTCAGGAATGCAGACAGCTCCGCGGGCGGCTCGTTCTTTAGGAAGCGATTCAGGAAAGATTGTGTATCGCAAAGGCGGCAAGAGATGCTATTCCCACGAAAAAACCGCCGAGTCCAGCAGTTATCGGAAGCCACCCTACCCACCGAGTCGGCATTTGGGCATGAAGACTCAGCTCGGAGTCCGTGTCGAGGACTGCGAGTGCGTACATGACGGCGCAACCTACGACAGAAATAGCAAACCCGCTCAGCGATACGTTTACCAAATCAGTCCACTCCGGATTTGGGAACACCTTTTCGAGGAACGTTGCGATCAAAACAACGGAGGCGGTGCTCAGCGTCGTTAGATGCTTATAGAAGTCTCGTTCGGCGCGATAGGATTCGAGCTTACGCTGAAACTGCCGGTCGCTTAGGTGCGCATCGACGTCGATGAGTTCGTCGATGTTACGCGCGAGACTCCCTTTCTCTATCATTCGAGGCTCCTGTGGTATTCTTTAACGGACCGGGCTTATACAATGGCGCGCTGACCAAAGCTCCATTCCCTAATCTACGCGCGCCAGCAGCTTCAAGCGCTTGTTAAGCGCCTTGTTCCGGCGGAGGTGGCTTGCGACGCGGCCGTAGTCCAAGCGCAAGAAGGAAAAAAACGGTGGCCGTACCAAGGAAGCCGTTATTGAGCGATTCGCCACGCAGTGCCGGCAACAGGCCCGCTATCAGGAAAAGGAGTCCGACAATCCCGAAAATGATTTTCGCAACCTTCGTTACCACTATGAACTCCTTGGCGGTGCGCCTACCGCCTTCGTTGAACTGCAACCAAACTACCGCCATCGCGGCTAAGCCGCATCCGCGTCACTTACCGCCGAACACGAGAACGTAGCCGTTCGGATCGCGCACTTCGAACTCCCAGTCACCATAGCGTTGTTGCTTGAGAGGCATCTGGACGAATGCTTCGCTGCGTACAGCGTCATACAGCACGTGCACTCCACTCATCCGGATATACGCGTCCCAAAGCCCTTCTGGACGTCTGGCTGAGAGGTCTGGCTTCTCGTAGCCAGCCAATGACAGCAGCATGATTTCCGCCCCATCACGCTGCAAGCTCGCGTAGGCGTAGGGCTCCTGCTTTGGGAATGTCCCTGCAGTGCGGAAACCGAGGTGCTCCGAGTACCAGCGCGCTGTGCCGGCAACGTCGGGCACCAAGAAGGTGGGCACTGCGGCCTTGAGCCGAATGTCAGCCAAACGTCTACCGGACCGTCCGTCCACCGCTGCGGTTATCGACGACGAAGCGATCACCCGCCGGCATGCGGACAAGCGGCAGCGTACGGTCACTCATTACCGCATTCCCGGGAACGATTTGGTTGCGGTAGAGAAGATACGCCACCACGCTGTACACCTCGTTAGAGCTAAGAGAGCCCGGAGCATCGAAGGGCATTGCCCGATGAACGTAGTCGTAGAGCGTGGTTGCGTATGGCCAGTAGTTCCCGATAGTTCGCTTCGCCAGAAAGTTCGGGTCGCGGCCGAAGTTAAAGCTGTCGCCTGGCTCTCGTCCCACCAGGTGGTCGAAGGGTCCCTCGGTGCCCGTCGCTCCATGACATCCAGAGCAACGCAATCCGTAGAGGGATTCGCCTTGCGCCACCGTTCCACTATCGTGCGGCAGTCCTCGACCATCCGGAGTTACGTCGGTATTCGCTTGACGAATGTCCTCGGTCGTCGCGGGTGTGCCAAATCCAAATCGCTCTGGCGTCTGCGATCGACGGACACGCGGCCAGGCGTCGATGATGATGGCGCCCGCTACCAACACTGACAAAAGGACGCCAACGAGGACGGGGCGACGCATCGCTCAGCCTTCCACGTGAAAGAAAACCTTGCCGCTACGCTCGACCTTCCAGCCACGGATGTTATTCATGTGGTAGAACGTACCCTCACCGCGTGCCGCGGCGAGCTGTGCGCGCGTCGGCTGTACGTACCCGGTCTCATCGATTGCTCGGCTCATCAACACGGCCTCGCCACCGGCGTACTTCCAAAGGTGGCGAAAGCGTGTCGTACATTTCGACAGCACGGGCGGCTGAAGCTCGGCGCTCTCCCAGGCATTTCCACCGTCGGTGGTCACTTCGACGCGCGCGATTTTTCCGCGTCCGCTCCAGGCGAGACCGGTGATCACGCACCAACCCCTGCTGACGGTGTCCGGGTATGCGGGAAAAGTGATCAGCGACTTGGCGTCCATGACGAAGCTGAACATCCGCGCCGTACCATTCGCGAGCGGGTCCGTGTATTTGGATGTCTCTTCGCGCGTCATGAAAGGGTTCTTCGCCAACTCGATGCGCTTGATCCATTTCACCTGGGTATTTCCTTCCCAACCTGGAAGAAGGAGCCGGGCAGGATATCCTTGCTCGGGACGAATCGCCTCGCCGTTTTGAGCGTACGCGATTATCGCGTCATCGAGAGCTTTTTCCACTGGGATGCTCCGCGTCATGTGCGCAGCATCCGATCCCTCTGCCAGAAACCATTTTGCGTCTGGCTTCACCCCCGCTTCGCGGAACAGCGTAGCAAGTGAGACCCCGGTCCACTCGCTCGTGCTCAACAGCCCATCGATCCACGAAGGCGTGGCTTCACGCTTCATCGTGGTCGTTTGAAATCCACGATAGCCATTCCCTGAGCATTCGATGAAGCACACTCGACTTACAGTGGGGAATCGCTTGAGATCAGCGAGCGTGAACTTGAGCGGCCGCTCTACCATACCGTGAATCAGGAGCGTGTACCGCGCGGGATCGATGACTGGCACTCCGCCATGATGGCGCTCGAAGTGAAGGTCGGCCGGCGTGATAGTGCCGTACAACTCCTGGAGTGGACTCTCAGATTCCCCCGCCGGCGCCGCCCGATTTACCCGACGGCGCGGGTGCTCAAAAGGGGAGCGTTCGCCGAGCTCGGTCGGAATGTGGCCTTGCAACTTGCCCGGGTCATCCAGCGCTGGAGGTGACGGTACGGGACCCTTCGTCTGAGCGGGTAGAGCAGATGCGTTGTTAAGCAGCGTTGCGCTGATCGCGCCGACAGCTCCTGCAAGCAAAGTTCGGCGACTAAAGGATGGGGCGGGTGCCTCCGCGCTCTTATCGGCAAAGGCGCTCGAACCTGTAGGTCGTGCGGTCATGGTAATCCTCCTGCTGTTGATTACCTGGTCATTCTGGATGATACGTTGCGACCACTACTCCATTCGGCGTCGTCGTACTGTTCACGAGCGCGAGCTTGACGAACGGTCCAGCGTCGGCGAACAGGCGAGTCCCCGTGCCAAGAACGACGGGATGGATCAGGAGGACGAACTCGTCAATCACCTGCGCACCCATC
>CATPBD010000180.1 GCA_955652265.1 uncultured Gemmatimonadaceae bacterium
GAAGACTTTAATGTTATCCTATCCACATGGCTGAATCGCCTGTCGCTCTCCTCCGCGCCCACGCTAAACACGCTCCCTGGAACGCTCGCGGACTTGCCGCACACGCAACAGCTCTTGTAGACGCAGCCGGCGTCAGACCGACCAATGCCTCGGCGCGCGCGGCTCCGAGTGCGCGCGCAGTTCGATTTTACGTCGCGAGCGGGCTGCTGGACCGACCGGAAGGAACGGGCACCGGCGCAACTTACGGATATCGACATCTGCTTCAGTTGCTGTCGATCAAGATTCGCCAACGCGAAGGACAGAGCCTCGAGACCATTCGCGGCGAAATGCGCGATGTCACGGGCGATGCGCTCGAGCGAAAGATTGCTGTGTCACTTGCTCCTGCGCTCGATTCCGGAGCGGACGAAGCCGTCGCTCATGACGACGACATTGCACTCCGCTGGCGCCGGCTCGCTGTCGCTGATGGTATCGAGCTCCACGTCCGCGAGGATTCGCCGGCATCACGTGAGGAGGCGGTAATCGCAATGCGTGAAGCTGTCCGCGCAGCTCTCGGCCGCGCAGACATTCGCTGAGAGGAGTTCTAGAGCACGCGTCGAAGCTTCTGCGCGCCCCACTCCAGGATCTTGTTCGATAGCGGGCGCTTACGGAATTCTTCGAGCTTCATCTCCTTGGACCATTGGATGTCATCCATGAAGATCGAGTCCATCTGTGCTCCTACTCCAGAGTCGAGCGCGACCAGCAGTGATTCGTCGTTGAACGAAACGGACCGATTGTCGAAATTCATCGAGCCGATATAGGACCACGCGCCATCGACCACCATGGTCTTTGCATGCATCATCGTCGGTTGATACTCGTAGATCTTCACCCCGCCCTCTAGCAGCTTCTCGTAGTAGGTCCTTCCGGCATACCACGTCGTCTTGACGTCGGTCTTGCTGCTGACCGTCAAAACGCGAACGTCGACCCCTCTCCGCGCTGCTGCAAGCAGGAGCTGCATGAAATTCTCGCCGGGCACGAAATACGAATTGCTGATATAGAGCGTCTTTCTCGCGCCTGCGATCGACAGCGCGAGAAAGCGCTCCGCTGGTGTGCTGCCCATGCTCGGGACGCTGTGCATCAACCCGGCGCTCACATTGCCGACATCAGCGAATGAGCTCCTCGGAAAGAACATGTCTCCGGTAAGGAGCTCTCCCGTTGCCTCAGCCCACCCGGCAGCGAAGGTCGCCTGAAGCGCAGAGACCGTCGCGCCCTCGAATCGCACGTTCGTTTCTCGCCACTGGCTTTCGTGGTGCCCATCGCCCAGCCAATAGTCGGCCAGTCCGAAGCCGCCCGTGTACCCGATTCGGCCATCGACTACGACTACGCGGACGTGCGACCGCTGCGCCGCTTTCTGCAGGCTATACCATCGCAGCGGCCTGAGCCATGCCACCTCGACGCCCGCTGTTTTGACACGCTGGACCCAGTCCCGCTTGAGCGGCTGCGACCCGAACGCGTCGAGCAACAGCAGCACGCGTACCTTGTGCTGCGCCCTGTCGATCAGATACTTGGCCATCGTATCCGCCACGGCGCCGGGCTGCGAGTAATACATCTGCACTGTGATGGTGCGCTGAGCCGATGCAAGATCCTTCCACAGCTGCGGGTAGGTGCCGTTTCCGTTCAGCAGAATCTGGACTCTGTTGCCGGGATCGATGTGCGTCCCGGTGTAGAGCTCGATACTGCGGGGAAAAAGCGGATCTTCGATGGCGGGCGGGCCATCCTTATCGCCCTCCGCAATAACGCTGTGCACCGGGGTGTCGTGCGTGACGGAAAGGATACCGATCAACGCCAACATTAGACCAAACAACAACAGCGCAACGATTGCGATGTACTTGATCAGTGACATATTCTCTCTGTATGACCTACGTGGCCCGTCGGCGAATCGCGACGCGTGCTATCGTCCTCGATCGGTCGCTCGAATCGCTCCCTATCTTTCGGCTGAGCGACTCCGCCGAGGATTCGGCAATCTCTTTCTCCCCTGAGAGCGGCGGGCGCTGGCGTGTTCTGCCCAGCCCGGGTGATCGCTTACCCGGCACCTTCGATCAGGATGTCTACATCGAGCTCCTACATCGCTACCACGAAGCAGGATTCCCCGACGATGGTGTGGTCAGCTTCACCCTTCATGCCTTCTTACGCTCAATCGGCCGACGCGTTGACGGCAGAACGTACGAACAGCTTCGATCCGCCCTCACCAGACTCGAGAAAACCATCCTCGAGTCCAGCGGAGTGTACGTTGCAGCAAGCGAAGGACAGCCGCTAGAAGGACGCTTCACCATACTTTCTTCTGTCTCCATCGCGCGCCGTCGGCTGGCGGAGCGCGAACAGTTCACTCTCTTCCCCGTTCTGACGGCATCAGAGCCTGGCGATGCTCGGGTCACGATCGGGCCGGTTATCCGATCGAACATTGCGGCTGGTCACACTGTCACACTTTCTGCGATTCACTACCTCTCGCTCACCAATCCGGTCGCACGCAGACTCTACAGGCTGCTCGAGGTCGCCCGCGAAGAAGGAATGGTGACTTGGAGAGTCCCCCTTGCTTCACTCGCAGAGCAGCTGCCGCTGACTCAACGGTATCCCTCGCACTTGCAACGAGTGCTCCAGCCTGCTCATGAGATGCTCCTTGCGGCAGGGTTACTGCGCGACGCGACGTTTCGGCAGCTGAACCGCGACTGGCTCGTAGACTACGTGCTTGCCTCGAGAGCTGCGTAATGCGCTATGTTGTTCCCCTGGTGTCTTTTGTGCGTCATCTTGGAACACCGTCTCCTCCCGGGCGTATTTAATAGGCTAGCGCCCTTCTCTATTACATAGACCGTATGTCGCGATCCAGAAAAAGCATTCTTTTCGGCCTCGTCCTGATTCCATTGATGGCCGGAGGCTTCGTATTCCAGCAGCATGAAACCCAACAGGGTGCTCGGCTCCTTGATCAAGTACTCAATATTGTCTCCAGTCGTTTCGTCGACACTGTCGACGCGGCAACTCTCTACGAAAAGGCCGCGCGCGGTCTCGTTCACGAGCTGAACGACCCATACAGCGTGCTGCTCTCGCCGAAGGAGCTCTCGTCCTTCAACGCCCAAACCAACGGTCGCTACGCCGGTATCGGGATGGAAATCGCCGAGACGCAAGGCTTCATCTCCGTCCAGCGAGTGTTTCCGCATACACCAGCCGAGCAGGCCGGTGTCCAGGAAGGGGATCGAATCAACTTCGTCGATACCACGAATATCCGCGGTTGGACCGTCTCACAGACTTCCGAAGCCCTCAAGGGAAATCCCGGCAGCAGGGTATCGGTCAAGTTCTCTCGACCCGGCGTACCGGAGCTTATTCCAATCACGTTCACGCGCGCCGTTATCAATATTCCGGCTGTTCCGTACGCCATGATGCTTGATGGGAAGATTGGCTATATCCCGCTGCTCCAGTTCAACGAGAGTGCGAGAGATGAGCTCGAGTCTTCAGTCACCAGGCTCTCACGCAGCGGAGCGAAGGGAATCATCATCGATCTCCGCGGCAATCCCGGCGGCATCCTGGATCAGTCGCTGAGTGTTAGCAATCTTTTCCTCAGGAAGGGACAGCAGATCTCGAGTATCCGTGCGCGCAATGGCGAAAACCAGACGTTCGTCGCCAGCGATGATCCAATCGCGCCGGCAATTCCGCTCGTGCTTCTCACCGATGGCAGAAGTGCCTCGGCCTCGGAGATCGTCGCGGGTGCGCTCCAGGATCACGACCGGGCACTCATCGTCGGGACGACGTCGTTCGGAAAGGGCCTTGTACAATCGGTTTTCCCGCTCGATGGAGGCTATGCCCTCAAGATGACGACGGCAAAGTGGTACACGCCGAGCGGCCGCTCCATCCAGAAGGAGCGCAAGCTTCTCCCCAGCGGAGACTTCGTCGAAGTCATGCCGGATTCCTTGGAGACAGACTCTGTTCGTCGCTCGCGTCCGGCCTTCAGATCGGATGCCGGGCGTATCGTTTACGGTGGTGGCGCGATCACCCCGGACATCATCGTGAGACCCGACACTCTGACGACCGTCGAACAGAAGGTATTCAACGTGTTCGCTCCGAAGACCGCAGACGTCAGAGCGACCCTCATGGAATATTCACTGGAGCTGAAGAAAACGGTCAAGCCGAACTTCGCGGTAGCGCCGGCCTGGCGGGAGGAGTTTTACCGCCGGCTTCAGGCCAAAGGTGTGACGATAGATCACGCGCAATACGAAGCGGCCGGTTCCGAGATCGATCGCCTTCTCGGCAATACCGTTGCGCGTCTCGCGTTCGGTGATTCCACCGCGAAGCGTCGCGGTATCCCCGAAGACACCCAGCTGATGCGTGCGATCGACGTTCTCAAACAGAGCCAGACGCAGCGGGATCTGTTCGCGATCGCTCAACGGGAGCAGGCCACCGCGACCGCGCGGCGATAAACAGCCAGCGCTCAATCCTAGACTCCGGCGGGCCCCAAATCCCGTCGGAGTTTTTTATGCCCTATAACCGGCCCAGTTGGGTACCCGACCGCTACATGCGTTTTCTGGGCCGGGGGCGGGGCGGAACGTTTCCTCGCATTGCTGGTATAAGACCGGTGCCAGGCGCCATGCTGGTAGGGCTCCGATGTCACTTGGAGCAAGCGCGCTGGGCAGATTCTGGATGGCTCTTCTCTTCAAGGGATAGCCGCCAAAGTTCACCCATGCAGCGCTCACCGTACACCGCTGCGTCGAAGTAATTGGAGAGCACATGCGCAAGCCACGTCCGAATGCGTACAATCCCGCTCAAGCACTCTTTCTCATCAGCAACGATCGGCACGGATCTCCCCTGAGCTGTCCTTCCTGCTCAGGCTCGATCGAGCGTGATCCCCGCCAGATTCCGCCTCCTCCCTACACCCATGTAACGCTGCGCTGCAAGAGCTGCGGGCGGTCGGCACACTACGTCGCCGGGGCGGCGTAGAAACCCCGGTCTCTTGCACAAAACTTGCCCTCTGGCAATCGCCGGATGGATACTGCGTCACACGGGACGAAATATCCGGCGAAGCGAAGCGTTCCTCCACGCTCGCTAGCCTATGGTAGATGCTTTACAGATTGCCCAGCGGGGAGAGGATAGTTCAATGGCACGCATCACTGGCACGGTCAAATGGTTCAACGACGCCAAGGGATTTGGGTTCATTTCGCGTGAGGGAGGCCCGGACGTTTTCGTGCATTTCAGCGCAATTGGTGGATCCGGATTCAAATCTCTCGCCGAGGGCGACAAAGTCGAGTTCGAAGTCGTGCAGGGCCAAAAAGGACCGCAGGCCGCAGATGTGACAAAGGTCAGCTGACCAACCCAGCTACCAAAAAGCCCCGCTAAGCGGGGGCTTTTTGCATCACGGGGCATCACAAAATTGGTTTTCCACAGACGGCATTTGATTTGCTTCGATGCACTTCCGTCGATGGCTCAATCAAATCGGGAGGAGTGCACGAATGGCTGCAATATGGAAAGGCTCTCTGACATTCGGCCTCGTCAACATTCCCGTCGAGCTCAAGACCGCTGTGCGTGCCGATCATATCAGCTTCCGGCTCCTTCACAAGGAAGACCTCTCTACAGACCGCGTAGGGCGCGTCGATGCCGGTAACAACGACCGCGAGTTCCAGGCGCGGTGCTCGCGCCCAGCTTAGCGAGTACCAGCGAAAGCGCGATTTTTCGCGAACGCGCGAACCGTCAGGAGACCAGGCCCCTTCATCCAGGCGTGTAGGTCGGCTCCACTTCGTCGTCCAGAAGCACGCGGCGAGAAACCTCCACTTCGACCTTCGACTCGAGCTCGACGGCGTCATGAAGAGCTGGGCCGTGCCGAAAGGTCCGAGTCTCGACCCTTCGGTCAAACGGCTCGCGATGCAGGTCGAGGATCACCCGATCGACTACAACACGTTTGAGGGAACGATCCCGAAGGGTGAATATGGCGGCGGTACTGTCATGCTCTGGGACCGCGGGACGTACTCGTCGGACGCTGCGACCTCGCCCGAAGAAGAAGAGGAGGACGCCATCCGCGAAGGGCTGAAACGGGGGGACCTCAAGATCACCTTTCATGGCGAACGGCTCCATGGCTCCTTCGCGCTCATTCGCATGAAATTCGCGCGCGAGGGTACTTCATCCAAACCGCAGTGGCTTCTCATCAAGCACCGCGACGAGTTCGCGAGCGACCAGGATGTCGTCGCGGACAACATGACCTCGGTTGATACGGGCCGCACTATGGAAGAGGTAGCTTCGGGAAAGAGCAAAGTCTGGAGGAGTAACCGCGAGCCGAAACCCAGTGTCGGCAGAGGAAGGCTGTCATCTCGGAAAGTGCCCGTGCCTCCCCTCGAGCCGATGTACGCCAGCATCGGTACAGAGATTCCAGGCAACGCTTGGACTTTCGAGCCCAAGTACGATGGCATCCGCGTGCTCGCCTATGCGACGCCGACCGATGTAAGGCTCATTACCCGAAACGGTAAGGATAAGGAGGCGCAGTTCCCGGAGATCGTCTCAGCGCTGCAGAAGCTCGCGTCGCAGACTCGGCGTTCGCTCGTCCTCGACGGCGAAATCGTGGCGTTGGTCAATGGAGAGCCGGCGCGGTTCCAGCAATTGCAGAGCCGCATGCACGTCAAGGAATCGCAGCTGATTCAGCGCCTTTCGGCTTCGACGCCGGCAGCGCTCATTCTCTTCGACATTCTCGTGGATGGCGACGACGTTCTCATCCGGGAACCGTGGACGGAGCGGCGCGCGCGTTTACTGAAGCGTGTCGGCAAGCGGACTTCCACCCAGCTGCGCGTAACCGAATCCGTCGAGGGTGATGGCAAGAAGATGCTCGAGAAGGCCCGGCGCCAAGGTTGGGAAGGCATTATCGCCAAGCGCATCGATTCCCCTTACGAGCCCGGGCATCGCTCGCGCAATTGGCTGAAGCTGAAAATCGAGTTCCGACAGGAGTTCGTTGTCGGGGGGTACACGGAGCCCCGTAATAGCCGCGAGCACATCGGCGCGCTGCTCCTGGGCTACTTCGACAAGGATCGGCTCATTTACGTCGGGCATACAGGCGGCGGCTTCACTCGAAAGAGCCTGGAGGAGATGTATCGCCGGCTCAAGCCCCTCGAGAGAAAAACCTCACCATTCGAAGAGACGCCAAAGACCAACGAGAAAGCTCATTGGGTGACGCCGGAGGTCGTTGTTGAGGTCAAGTTCAGCGAATGGACCGCGGATCGTAGGTTGCGCCAACCCATTTTTCTCGGAGTTCGCGACGACAAGGATCCGAGAGAGGTGGCGCTCGAGGGGACGAGCGTTCAGAAGACATCGATTCGAGGCGGCACTATTGCGAAGCGGCAGTCGCATCACAATATCGCCGCGCGAGCCAAGGCGGCGACGAAAGGCCCTCACGCCACCCTCGCGCATCGCGCATCGAAGCCTGGCACAGCCCGCGAAAAGGTCGACACGGGCTCGCTGCTCGAGCAGCTGACAGCGGTCGAAGAAAAGGGTGGTGAAGGCTCTCTCGATTTCGGGGGCCGGAGAACACTCAAAATCTCCAACCTCGACAAGATTTTTTTCCCGAAGGAGAAGTACACGAAGGGGGACGTGATGCGCTATTACACGCGTATTGCAGACTTTATTCTACCGACATTTCAGGATCGCCCGCTCGTTTTGAAGCGGTTCCCCAATGGAATCAATGGCGAGAGCTTCTACCAGCAGAAAGCATCAGAGACGACCCCGCCCGAGGTCCGGGTAGAGGTGATAGAAACCGATAGCGGAGAAAAGCAGCGCCGGATCATCGGCGGAGATCTTCTCACGCTTCTATACACAGTCCAGCTTGGTGCTATCTCGGTCGACCCCTGGCATTCACGAGTTCAATCCCTGGAATACGCGGATTACGCTATCATCGACTTGGACCCTGGACCGCGCGCCAGCTTCGCCCGTGTTGTCCAGGCTGCCCGGTGGACCAAGGAGGTCATTGACGGCTTCGGACTCAATGCCGCGATCAAGACTTCCGGCTCGACGGGGTTACATATCTATCTACCTCTTACACCCCGTACACCGAACGAGGCGGCGACTCTCGTCGCGCAAATGATTGCGACGAAAGTGGCGGACTCGCATCCCAAGGAAGCGACAATCGAGCGCTTCGTCAAAGCGCGCGGACCTGCCACGGTGTATGTCGATTACCTGCAGAATATTCAGGGCAAAACCGTTGCTGGCCCCTATTGCATGCGAGCGAAGCCCGGAGCTACGGTTTCGACTCCTCTCAAATGGAACGAGCTCACCGACGATCTGGATCCGCGTGCATTCCATCTGGGGAATGCCGCAGAACGTTTCGAAAAAACTGGAGATATTTGGAACGAAGCGATGAGGAAAAAGAATTCGCTTCGGGCGCTCATCTAGCGGAAGTTACCGCCCGCCGTTTCCTACTTTACGGAGCGGCAGCTCGATCTGTCCGCTTTCGCCTTCGCTCTGCTTCGAAGAATCCCCGAAGATCGGATCGCTCGACTCGTCGACCATATGAGTGAGCTTGTAATAGAAGTGTAGAGCGTGGATGGGCGCCATGAAGCTCCGGTTGCCGGCGCGGGAAATGGCAACAGCTTCCTCGCGCACTCTACGTGGTAGATCGCGCGCTGAAGGAAGTGCAAGAAGTCGCTGAATCTCTGTGCTGTCTCGTGCGAGCAGGGCTGCGCACAAACTATCCAGATAAGCCAGCATAGCTACCGGGCCCCATTTCAAGGTGTCGAGCCTTAGGTACACATTGCAACTAATACACCGTGGCCGCAAGGGGTTCCGGGGGTTAACCGGGTTTATACGGAGTTGAGACCGGTCTCAGGGATAGAGAAAATCGAACCTCACACCCCGGTGTGGTCTACGCCTTTTCTTCGGTGCATACCGAAAAAGTTGGGCGGGTCGACCCCTCCCCTCACTGCGCCATTCGTCTGTAGGTTCGACGAGCCAGGCTGCCTGAAGGGCACGCCGGAAGCTGGCTTTGTGCAAGCGTTTGCCGAGCAGCAGTTCGTACATCTGTTGTAGCTCGCTGAGCGTGAACGTCGATGGCAGAAGCCTGAAGGCTATCGGGGCCTGATCGAGCCGCCCTTGTATGGTTCTCGTCGCAACTTCGACGATGGCCCGCTGTCGGGGAGAGAGCGGTGGTAGATCTCGCATCGGGAACCAGGTGTAACCTCCGCGGGGCGATGCGGTTTCGTGTGGCACGAGCCCGACGAATGCGACGGACATCTCCGAGTCGCTCGGATGCCGTTTGGCATCTCCGAATGCGCCTATTTGCTCCATCCAGATTGGAGCCTCGCCCAACGCATCCTGAGCGACCCTGGCTCCCGCGGCTTCGAGAGTTTCACCGGTTTGGGGCATGCGCCAGGGAAGAGACCATCGCTCGCGGTCGGTCGCGCTACGAGTCAGTAGTATCGCCAGCTCGTTGCCCATCGCGGTAACCAACACGACATCGACAGTGTACGGGCTGGTCCTGGAAGAGCGTTCGCGCATTGTGCTGCGAATTAGTCAATTTTTGCGACTAAAGTCAAGACCGCGCCAGTATTTTTTTCTGGATGACGTCCGCAGTTTATTTGCGGAACATCGCGGGGAGGGCGACCCTTGATATAAGAGTCAATCATGAAGTCGTCAACAGAAAAAAAATCCGGATCGAATTCACCACCGCATCAGTTAACCGACCACAAACAGGCGTTGCTTTATCTTGGGGCTGGCGCTCTCTCGATTCCCGCCCCGCGAACCGCGTATGGCGGGATGCTGATTGGTAAGTGACCCGATATCGCGGATGTGCCAAGCAATGCTCGGGCCGCTGCGGTCTGAGAAACCGGAAAACCACCCCATGCAACGAGATACGTACCAACCCATGGCAGTTGCTGCAGCAGATACGGATTTCCGAACGCGATCACGATTGGTTTTCTACCGCGCTGCGTCAGAGTCTGTACGAAGTTGGCGAATGCCTGAGGTGCGCTCGCTGTCACCGCGTCCCAGGTTTGACCCACATACGATCCAACAACCGTGACATCGGCTGAGTCCGCTGCTGCGATCAGTCGCGGAAAATTCAACGTCGCATCCTCGGTTGCCATGAATTCGGTGCGCAGATTTGGCAGTCCGGCGCGAAGCTCCGCATTGAATGCGTTTCCCGCGGCAAGATCGGCTCGACGCGCGAGCGTTATCGACAGAACTTTCGCACTACCGGCTGCAACTGGAACTTGACGCAGTGAGTCCTTCACCAGCGTAATCGACTTCTCCGCCACTCTCCGCGCGATCTGCAGGTTGGAGCTGTCACCGACCAGAAAGCGTAAGGCGTTTAGGTCGACAAGTTTGTGCTGTGCGAGTCCGAGTCGACGTTTTGTTTCGAGGACTCGCCGCACGGAAGAATCAAGTCGCGCCTCGGTATAGCGACCTTCCTTGACTCCAGTCACCACTGCATCGATCGTTTGCGAAACATCCAACGGCTGTATTAGCACATCGATGCCTGCCGAAATTGCGCGCTTCACGGCTTCGTCGGCACCGAACTGATCCAGGACGCCGCGCATGTCCATGGCATCGGATATGATTATTCCCTTGAAGCCAAGTTCTCCACGAAGCAGCCCGGTCAGCACTTTTGACGAAAGCGTCCCCGGCACGTTTGACGAATCGAGTGCCGGCATCGCGCCATGAAAGGACATAATCGCCCCAACACCACCTTTCACGGCGGCACGGAATGGGACTAGCTCCACCGTATCCAGCCTGCTCCGGCTCACAGTCACCACCGGCAAGGCGAGATGAGAATTGACCCCGGTGTCGCCATGACCCGGAAAGTGCTTGCCTGTAGCGATCATCCCATGATCCTGCAGTCCATGGATGAACGCAACGCCCAATCGCGCGTCGAGCTGAGGATCTTCCCCAAACGAGCGCGTGTTGATGACGGGATTCTCAGGATTGTTGTTGACGTCGAGGACCGGCGCATACGCGATGTGAATTCCGAGCGCACGCCCTTCGATCGCGGTGAGTCTCCCCTGCTCATAAGCGAGCGTCGTATCACGAGTTGCGCCGATGGCCATTTCGGGAGGAAACACGATCGCACCACCGAGATCGATCGCGTTCGGAACAAAGTATCCGCCCCGCGCCCGGAATCCTGCCCCTGCCTCGAGATCCGCACCAAAGAGAAGGGGCACCTTGCTCATGGACTGCAGCGCGTTCAGCTTCGCGGCTAGTTCGGTCGGAGAACCTACCGATATCGTGAAGCCGCCTACTTTTTCCTTCTGGATGTAGTCGCTGAGCTTCCGCCACTGCGGTGAGTCGCCCGACACGTAGTCGCCGTACACGCTCGGCCACACGATCTGAGCCGCCTTCTCGCGAAGGCTGAGCGAGGCGAGGACGGAATCGGTCCAGCGTGACGATCCCGTTATCCCTGTCATATCAGCCTGATTGGTGCTGGCAGTCTTGCACCCCGTACCAGCGAGCAGGATGGCTAAGGCGAGAATACCCTTCGGGTTCGCCATCAGTGGCTGATCGTGCCTTTCTTGCTCGTGTCGATGTCTGACGAAGCGCCGGTCTTGAACAGGAACGCGGTCATGTTCTTCGTCAGAAAAGAGCGCGCCTGGGGGTCCATCACATTAAGCCCATAGTGGTTGATCAGCATCGTCTGCTGCTTGAGCCAATCTGCCCAGCACTGAGTGCAGATTTCTTCAACGACGCGGGCGCCGATGGTTCCTGGAAAGGGCGGCTTTACGAATCCTGCGCGCTTCTGGCCACAGCGCGCGCAGGTCACGGTCTCAGGCAAGCTCGGATCTACCTGCGTGCGTAGGAGATTTCAGCCAAGCCGAAGATGGAAAGAAGTCGCAGATACATCCAGCCGATATCGAATTCATACCACTTTGCTTTGAATTTCGCGGAGTGAGGATCGGCGTGAGGATTGTTGTGCAGCTCCTCGCCACCGAGCCAGATTGCGATCGGGGAGATGTTTCGGCTCTCGTCCTTGACGTCGAAGTTCCGGTAGCCGACGGCGTGACCCACTCCATTTACGATCCCGGCCGCCCAGAATGGGATCCAGATCATCTGCACGCCCCAAACCAGAGGGCCAACGAAAAAGCCGAACAGATAGATGTCGACAGCCAGCATCACCAGATTGCCCACCCAGTTGAGCGGGGAGAGGAGATGCCTCTCCAGCCAGTCGTTCGGAGTTCCCTTGCCGTACTTGTCGAGGACTCCGGGCTGGCGAACTGTCTTTCTATAGTAGAAGGCTCC
>CATPBD010000181.1 GCA_955652265.1 uncultured Gemmatimonadaceae bacterium
ACGCTGTAGGTGACTTCGCGGTCGTGCAGAATTGCGCGCCCGCCCGTCGGTCTCCGCACGACGTCGACACCGGTGCTGCGAATTTTGTCGAGGTCGTAAAGGCCTGTGGCGGGTTGATGTCTGCCGAACGAGAGCGTTGGCCGCGCCCACGAGTAAATGCTGAACACGGTCTCCGATGTCTTCGCCGCGCGGGCTTGCAATGCTGTATCTCGCGCCATGTTCTCGGCGCCCGAGCGCGGCGGCGCGAGGAGAAGGCGCCAGCGGCCGTAACTTCGCCGGGGGTGCATAGAGTGTTAAATTGTCACTCTTATGAGCACTACAATCAAGCAGGTCGAAGCAGCCATCCCTCCTGCTGAATCCTTTGTTCCACGACATGTAGGACCTGACGCCCGCGACGTAGCCGAGATGCTGAAAGTCCTCGGCTTGGCGTCACTCGACGGCCTCATCGACGCGACGGTTCCGGCCAAGATCCGATTGCGCGACGGGCTGGATCTACCGAAAGGGATGACCGAACCGGAAGTCCTCGCCTATTTCCGCGCGTTGGCGGCGAAGAACCAGGTCTTCCGCTCGTTCATCGGCATGGGCTACTCCGATTGCGTGACCCCGCCGGTGATCCAGCGGAACATCCTCGAGAATCCGGGCTGGTACACGGCCTATACGCCCTACCAGGCGGAGATCGCGCAGGGGCGCCTGGAAGCGCTGCTCAATTTCCAGACTATGGTGATCGATCTCACCGGACTGGAGATCGCGAACGCATCGCTGCTCGATGAGGCGACAGCCGCGGCCGAAGCCATGACGATGAGCTACGCGCTCAAAGGGAAACCCGGAAAGGAAGTATTTCTCGTGGCGTCGGAGTGCCATCCGCAGACGATAGACGTGGTGAAGACCCGCGCCGGCGTGCGGGGGATCACGGTCCGCGTCTCGAGCTACGAGGACTTCAAGATCGGCCCCGATGTGTTTGGTGCGCTCCTACAGTATCCGGCGACAGACGGCGCGGTCATCGACTACACCAAGACGTGTGAGCAGTTACACGCGGCAGACGCGCTGGTGACGGTAGCCGCGGATCTGCTCAGTCTCGTGCTGCTCACGCCACCCGGCGAATGGGGCGCCGATGTCGTCGTCGGCAACAGCCAGCGTTTCGGCGTTCCGCTCGGATACGGCGGCCCGCACGCCGCCTACTTCGCGACGAAGGACGAATTCAAGCGACAGCTCCCCGGAAGGATTATCGGCGTCTCGCGCGACGCGGACGGCAAGCCCGCACTGCGGATGGCGCTGCAGACGAGAGAGCAGCACATCCGCCGCGAGAAGGCGACGAGCAACGTGTGCACGGCGCAGGTGCTGCTAGCCGTCGTAGCGAGCATGTACGCGGTCTATCACGGGCCTCAAGGGCTCACGCGCATCGCAAGGCGGGTGCATGGATTCGCGACCGCGCTCGCGGAAGGACTGCGGAGGCTCGGCTTCACGATTGTCCGCGAGGATTACTTCGACACGATCCGCGTCGGGCTGGGGAAGCGAAGCCCGCAGCCCATTCTGGATGAAGCGCGCAACCGTCGCATCAATCTTCGAGCGATGGAGGACAGGAGCATCGTCATCGCACTCGATGAGACCGTGAGTAATGAGGACATCGAAAACCTCTTTGCCGCGTTCAATGGCGGGAAGGAGCCGGGCTTCGCGTTCGACGACGTCGTTTCAGGCTCGGACTTCCGTTACGACGAGCGGTTCAACCGGACGACTCCTTTCCTCACGCACCCGGTCTTCAACAAGCACCACGCCGAGACCGAGATGCTGCGGTACATGAACAAGCTGCAGTCCGGAGACCTGTCGCTCGTTCACTCGATGATTCCGCTCGGCTCGTGCACGATGAAGCTGAACGCGACCGCGGAGATGATGCCGATCACCTGGCCCGGATTCGCCAAGATCCATCCGTTCGCACCGCTCGACCAGACCGAAGGTTACCAGAGGCTGTTCGACGAGCTCGAGCAGGCACTGGCGGAGATCACCGGATTTGCGGCGGTCTCATTGCAGCCGAATGCCGGATCACAGGGTGAGTACGCAGGACTGCTGGCGATCCACGCGTACCATGCTTCGCGCAATCAGTCGGATCGGAATGTCTGCCTCATTCCGCAGTCGGCTCACGGGACGAATCCGGCCAGCGCCGTGATGGCGGGAATGAAAGTCGTGGTGGTGAAGACCGATGAGCGCGGGAACATCGACGTCGCGGATTTGAGGGCGAAGGCGGAGGAGCACGCCAGGGACCTCGCGGCGCTGATGGTCACGTACCCATCGACCCACGGCGTGTTCGAGGAATCGATAGTCGAGATCTGCGCCATCGTCCACAAATTCGGCGGCCAGGTATACATGGATGGCGCCAACATGAACGCAATGGTCGGCTTGTGCCGGCCAGCGGACATCGGCGCCGATGTGTGTCACCTGAATCTTCACAAGACGTTCTGCATTCCACACGGCGGCGGCGGCCCGGGAATGGGTCCGATCGGTGTCGCCAAGCACCTCGTGCGGTTCCTGCCGGGGCATCCGGTGGTAGAGCTGCACGGACGCGACGAGGTTGGAGCCGTGTCTGCGGCGCCTTGGGGCAGCGCGAGCATTCTCCCTATCTCGCACGCGTACATCAAGCTGATGGGCGGCGAAGGGCTCGAGTACGCGACGAAGATCGCGATACTGAACGCCAACTACATCGCGAAGCGGCTCGAGCCGCATTTCCCGGTGTTGTACAAGGGCGCGCACGGAACGGTCGCGCACGAGTGCATTGTCGACACACGGGTGGTGAAGCAATCCAGTGGCGTCGATGTGGAGGACATCGCGAAGCGGCTGATGGACTATGGCTTCCACGCTCCGACGGTCTCGTTCCCCGTGCCCGGGACACTGATGATCGAGCCGACGGAGAGCGAGCCGAAGGAGGAGCTCGACAGATTCTGCGACGCGATGATCTCAATAAGAGAGGAGATCAGGGAGATCGAGACTGGGAAGGCGGACAGGCAGGACAACGTGCTCAAGAACGCACCTCACCCAATGAGTCGGGTGACGTCCAACACCTGGACGCATCGGTACACGAGGGAGCGGGGCGCGTTTCCGTCGGAATGGACGCGGGACTTCAAGTTCTGGCCGGCAGTCGCGCGTGTGGAAAGCGCTTACGGCGATCGGAATCTGGTCTGTTCCTGCCCGCCGACCGATTCCTACGTCGAGGCCGAAGCCGGCACGAGCTGACGGTGGCGGAGTCGCTCCGGCTGGATCCGAAACAGACCGCGCTCGTTCTCATCGACCTGCAGCGGGGAATTCTTCAGCGCCAGACTGGACCGCATTCCGCATCCGATGTGCTCGCCAGATGCGCACGTCTCGCGAAGCAATTCCGAGTCGCGGGTGCGCCGGTAGTTCTCGTGAATGTGTCGTATTCACCGACCGGCGAAGACAGGCTTTCACAACCGACGGACGCACCGCTCATGGGGAGTCCAGATCCTGGTTGGGATGAGCTGTCACCAGAACTGGGCCGTAGCGACCGCGACATTCTCATCACAAAACGGCAGTGGGGCGCGTTCTATGGGACCGCGCTCGATCTGCATCTCAGACGTCGCGGAATCCGGACAATCGTACTCGGCGGTATCGCCACGAATTTCGGGGTGGAGTCGACCGCTCGCGACGCCTACGAGCGCTCCTACGCACTCGTCTTCGTCGAGGACGCGATGGCGGGGATCACGGCCGAAGCGCACACTTTCGCGATCACCACAATTTTTCCGCGGATTGGGCGGGTGAGGTCTAGCGAGGACGTGTTGGGCAGCCTGGTTTCCAAGCGGGGCGATTAGGACAGGGCGAGCGTGCAGTGAGCGCGCTCATTGCATATCCATTTGCCGACACTCGCCTTCCACAGGAGGACAACGTGCATTGGGGCGGATTAATATTTGCCGCGCTCGTGGTTGTGCTCGCGATTCCGTTCGCTCTGTCGCACTTGCGGAGCTCGGACAGCCCGTTGCGAACCAGCGGTGCCAAAACGCTGCTGGCAGTGGTGCTGATCGCGGCGCTGCTGCTCGGGTTGGTCAACGTCATTCGGGCGCTCGGCAGATTCGAGAGCCACGCTGCCTACTGGACGTTGAACATCGCGTTGTCGGTTTTGTTCTGGCTGATGCTGCTTCGACTGTCGTGGACTGAGCGTAGACAGCGGCCGCGCTGAGATTGCTTACCGACGGCCGGACTACTTCGCGATGTGTTTCGCGTAAGCGTCCGACTTCATCAGCCCGGAAATCTCTGACGGATCGCTCGGCTTGATCTTGATCATCCAGCCGGCGCCGTAGGGATCGCTGTTCACCAACGCCGGCTCCTTGTCGAGCCTATCGTTGATGGCGACGACTTCTCCCGCGATCGGCGAGAAAAGCTCCGATACTGCCTTTACCGCTTCGATAGTCCCGAAGACGTCGTGCTTCCCAACCTTCGTCCCGACCTTTGGCAGCTCGATGTACACGATGTCGCCCAGCTCACCCTGTGCGTAGTCGGTGATGCCGATCTCGACAGGATCACCGCCGCCTTTTCCTTTGCGGACGTACTCGTGGTCTTCGGTGTAAAGGAGATCGCCGGGAATGCTTGCCACTTCATGCTCCGCTGTGATGCGTGACCGCTCGCCCGCCAGGTTCGGACGCCGGGCGCGAAGTCTATCGGCGCTCTAGAGGAGAGTCAAGAAACGCGCGCTTCGCTCTCCGTCTCTACCGCATTGCGCTGAAGGGAGCTCCACAGCGCATCGACATCGCGCTCGAGGTCCTGGAGTGAGCCGTTGTTCTCGATGACGTAGTCCGCCCGGGCCCGCTTGAGCTCGGCGGGCATCTGCGCGGCGATCATGTTCATCGCATCCGTCGCTTCAAGCCCACGACTCGCAACCATGCGCTCGAGTCTCAAAGGACGCGCCGTATCGACGAGGACGATCGCGTCGAACTCTTCGACCAGATTCCTCTCGAACAACAGGGGAATGACGCAGACGACGATCTGGTCACCACGCTCCCTGGCTCGGGCGATCTCCCGGTCGCGAAGGCGCGTTACTCCCGGGTGCACTATCCTGTTCAGCGCATCGAGCTCGCTCTGATCTGCGAACACAATCTGTCGGAGCGCCGCCCGGTCCAGGCTTCCGTCCTTCTTGAGGATGTCCTTACCCCAACGCTTGACGATGTCTTTCAGCGCCTGCGTTTCGGGACGAACCGCTTCACGCGCGAGTACATCCGCATCGATCACGGTCGCGCCGCGATCGCCAAGCATTTTCGCGACCTCTGATTTTCCGCTGGCGATGTTTCCTGTCAGCCCGATGAGGATCATCTGTCAAGGATTGAGGTGGTGCTGCGCACAGCCTGAAACGGCAAGATAGGAAGTTCTCGTACCCCTGTCACGCATAAACAGCTGCTTGCGATTCCAGTTCTACGGCTCAGCTTATCAGAGGAGCCGAACCTGGGCCGCATCGCCGGTGGGGACTGTATGGCACATTCTGCACCGCGCCTCGTACGACTCCGTCCCGCCGACCATGATTTGTGGCGAGTTATACGGGGCTGGGCGTCCACCGATCAGCCTCTGGTTGCGGCTGGCCGGACCCCCGCACAGGACGCAGATCGCGTGCAGCTTGTCGACGACCTCTGCGATCGCCATCAGGTCGGGCATAGCCCCAAATGGCTCTCCGCGAAAATCAGTGTCCGTCCCGGCGACGATGACGCGGCGCCCTCTGCTCGCGAGCGAAGTCACCAGCGGAACGATTCCGTCATCCATGAACTGAGCCTCGTCGAT
>CATPBD010000182.1 GCA_955652265.1 uncultured Gemmatimonadaceae bacterium
AGGACCCCGAAGGTAGCAGCGGCATGCGGTGTCTTTCGTTGCTCCGTCAGGCCTGGGGTACTCCCGCCTCGCAATGTCTCTCGCACTAGCCCGCAAATACCGCCCAAAGAGCTTCGCTGACGTTGCCGTCCAGTCGCACGTGTCAAACACGCTGCGTGGGGCAATCGCCAGAGGAAGAGTCGCGCACGGATACCTGCTTTGTGGGCCACGCGGCGTGGGGAAGACGACGCTCGCCCGCGTGCTGGCTATGGCGCTCAACTGCGAGAACAAGCGCGACGACGGTGAGCCGTGCGGCGAATGCATCTCGTGTCAGCGCATATGGAGCGGATCCTCGAGCCTCGACGTCGTCGAGATCGATGCCGCGTCGAACCGCGGAGTCGACGACGCGCGCGATCTTCGGGAGAGAGCGATGTACGCTCCCTCGGGCGACGACCGATTCAAGGTCTACATCGTGGATGAAGCGCACATGCTGACGCGCGAAGCCTGGAATGCGCTGCTCAAAATCCTCGAGGAGCCGCCGCCGCGGGTGATCTTTGTTTTCGCGACCACCGAGCCTCAGAAGATCGCGCAGACCGCGGCGCCGGTTCTGAGCCGTCTCCAGCGATTCGACCTCAAGCGCATAGGACTCGGCGACATCACGCGGCGACTGACGACCGTTCTCGAGCAGGAGGGAGTGACGGTCTCAGAGGACGCACTGGCGATGATCGCCCGCGCGGCCGATGGCTCCATGCGCGATGCGCTGAGCCTCACCGACCAGGTCATTTCGATCGGTGAAGGCGCGGTGACCGCCGACCGCGTTCGCGAGGCGCTCGGCCTCGTACCCGAAGACGAGTTTCTGGCGATCGTGGACATCATCGCCGGCCACCGCGCCGGAGATGTGTTCAGTACAGTCACCAGGCTCGCGGACGCAGGTGTCGACTTCGGTGTGTTTCTCTCGGGCTTCGCGGACATGCTGCGCGCGCAGCTCGCAATCGTGCTCAATGGCAAGGCCGACGGAGTCTCAGCGACTGCGGCCGTCGCACTGAAGGAGAGAAAGGATCTCTTCACGGCGGGCGATCTGCTCCGGATGATCAGCGCCATCAACGCGCTCGAGCCAACCTTCCGGAAAAGTGGGCAGCAGCAGCTGCTCATCGAGATGCTCCTCGTCAGGATGGCGTTGCTCGACCGGACCGTGGCGCTCGAGGACCTGCTCAAAGGTCTGAGTGGTGAGTCACCCGTGGGCAGTGGCCGCGACGAAGCGCCGAGCGGCTCGGTCCGCACGCAACCGCTGCAGGCCTCAGTTGCGCGAACGGCGCAACGTCCCGTTACGCGTCCGGGTTACCCGCCTCAGCTGAACGCGCCGAATTATTTGGCGCCGGATGCTCCCGCAAGAGCAGCCGCCGCGCTCCCAAACGAGGGACAGCTCGGGGAAATGAAGCGCGCAATGGAGGCGACGGCACAGGATTCGAATCGGAGCCGCATGACGCCGGAGGCGCTCAGGGAGGAGCGCATAGGCATGCTGCGGCAGAAAGACCCCGCTCTTGGCGCGGCGATCGACGAGCTGGACCTCGAGCTCCTCGACTGACGGCTCACGGCTCAATCACAACCTGGGACAATGGCTGATTTTTCGAAGATTTTCGAGCAGGCGCAGCAGATGCAGGCGCGCATGCAACAGATGCAGTCCGAGCTGGAAAAACAGACCGTGACAGCCACCGCCGGCGGCGGTCTGGTGACGGTCGAGGCGGACGGAAAGGGAACCATCACGCGGGTCAAGATCGACCCGAGCGTGGCTGATCCAAAGGACGTCGAAATGCTCGAAGATTTGGTCCTCGTAGCAGTCAACGACGCACAAAAGAGGGCAGCCGAGCTCGCGCAGGGAGAGATGGGCAAGCTCACCGGCGGCCTAAACTTGCCATTCAAGCTGCCCTTTTAGCGTGGGAGCGATCGACGACCTGGCCACGGAGCTGTCGAAGCTGCCCGGCATCGGGCGGAAGACGGCACTCCGCCTCACGTACCACCTTCTCAAGCAATCGCCTGAGCAGTCCAAGCGCCTCGCGTCGGCTCTTTCGACCCTGGCTGAGAAGGTCCGACCTTGTCCCCAGTGCTTCAATCTCACGGAGGAGGAGTTGTGTTCCATTTGCCGTGACGCGCGCAGGGACAAGGGAGTCATCTGCGCAGTAGAGGAGGCTTCCGATATCGGCGCGATCGAGCGGTCTGGCGAGTTCCGGGGCGTGTATCACGTGCTTGGTGGACGCCTGTCCCCGCTTGACGGCATTGGGCCGGAGGATCTCACCATTCCACAGCTGGAGAGCCGAGTGTCGGCTGGAGTCGTCCGCGAAGTGATTATTGCCACCAACCCGAGCATCGAAGGGGAGACGACCGCCCTCTACGTTCAGCGCAAGCTCTCTCGCTACCCCCTGACGGTCTCTCGTATCGCGCGCGGACTGCCCGTCGGTGGCGATCTCGAGTACGCCGATGGAGTGACTATCGCGCAGGCACTGACGGCGCGAAGGGCGATGTCGTGAGCAGACAGCGCGCGAACTTCCTGGCGGTGGGATTTGTTGGTGGCGTTGCAGCCGGGACGCTGATCTGGAGTAGGATGCAGCGCCAATACCGCCGCAATCTCTTCAGCAAGTCCTCCATTCGTCGCGTGGCTGCGCTCGGTTATTTGCGCGCGCGCCCCACTGTAGGAACGGCGCAGCTTCTCCGCGAGTATGTCGCCTGGGAGCCCCGCGCGGTTCTGCGCCAGCGCGGCGTGCGGATGCTCAGGCGGCTCGAGTCTACTCTGTGACCGGAGCACGATGACTGCCGGCACGGCAAACTGGTCGTTCACGCAGGACGACTTCACCGCAATCACCGATTCGCTGAAGCGCTTTCTTGGCGAGACCAATTCCCGCTGCGCGCTCCTCGTCGACCGGTCGGGCCAGCTGGTGACGACGGTGGGCGATGCACCCGGTCTGGACACGACCACGTTCGCGACGCTCACCGCCGCCGACTACAGCGCCAACGACCAGCTTGCGCGTCTCGTCGGTGAAAACGATTTCTCGAGCCTGTTTCATCAGGGCGAGAAGGAGTCGATTTACGTCGCCGACGTCGCTCGACGTCTGCTGCTGGTGATAATCTTCGACTCACGCACGACTGTCGGTCTGGTCCGCCTCAGAATGAAGGACGAGATCGAAGAGTTGACGCTGTTGGTCGATCGCGTATTTTCGCGCGGTCGAAGCGGCGCTGCCCCTGGGCATCTGCTCAAGGGCGCGGATGACGAGATCGACAAACTCTTCAACTGGTGAGGAAGAGCTAGACGTGTCGATGATCAACTACGCCTCGCGCGAGATCAATTGTAAGATCGTTTACTATGGTCCGGGGCTTGGCGGAAAAACCACAAATCTCGAGCACGTCTACGGCAAGGTTAAGCCGGAGACGCGGGGGAAGCTCATCTCTCTCGCCACCGAGACGGAGAGAACTCTTTTCTTCGACTTCCTGCCCGTCGACCTCGGCACGATTCGCGGATTCAAGACGAGGTTTCACCTATATACAGTTCCGGGCCAGGTCTATTACAACGCCAGCCGGAAGCTGATTCTCAAGAACGTAGACGGCATTGTTTTCGTGGGTGACTCGCAGGCGGAGCGCATGGAAGCGAATCTTGAGTCGATGCAGAATCTCTATGACAACATGTCAGAGTACGGCTACGATCTGACACAAATGCCGTTCGTGATTCAATACAACAAGCGCGATCTGGCGAATGCAGCTCCCATCGAAGATCTCCAGGCGGCTCTCAACCCCGGCTGGGAAGTGGAGGATGCGAGCAAGCGCCGCGTCACTCCCGATCCGTATCACGCTGGCGAGAATCTGATCGGGCAGCTTCCGGGTGGAGAGTGGGTGGAAAAAGCTCCCTATTTCGAGGCGATCGCCGTCCAGGGAGATGGCGTGTTCGACACGCTCAAGGCTGTGAGCAAGCTGGTGCTGAAGGCGCTCGCCTAGCGGGGCAGGAAAGCCTCCGTGAATCTTCCCAACACCATCACGGCCGGCAGGATACTCGCCGCGCCTTTCATCGCCGCACTACCCTTCATCAACTCACCCGGTGCGCGGCTCACGGCGTTCGTTCTGTACCTCGTTGCAGCGGTGACGGATTACTACGACGGCATGCTGGCGCGAACCCGGAATCTCATCAACGATCTTGGACGTTTGCTCGATCCTCTGGCGGACAAGCTCCTACTCTTCGCCACGTTGATTCCGATGTTCGTGCTGATGGCTCCGCCGAACGATGCCTTCATTCCGACACGGGCCGAGAATATGAACGCCGGCGGGCTCCCCTTTCTCACGCCCTTCGGACCGGTTTTTCTTCCGTGGTGGGTGGTGGCGGTGGTCATAGGGCGCGAGATCTTCATGACCCTGTTCCGCCAGGCGGCAGCGCTCCGCGGGGTCGTCATCTCAGCCATCGGCCCCGCGAAATGGAAAACGGGTTTTCAGTCCGTTTGGGTCGGGTCGGCATATTTCTGGTTCTACGCTGCGACTCTTGCGGGCAGTCGTGGGTGGGACAACGCGGCGTGGCGCGCGTTTGCCTACTTTAACGGCATCGTCGGAACGGTCACGATGGTCACGTCGGTGGTTCTCACCGTTTATTCGCTCGCTCTCTATCTCCGGCGCTACGCCGGGGTGTTCGCCGCTTGAACGCGCGCCAGGTGGAGCTGATCACCATCGGTGACGAGCTCCTCCTGGGCTTCACGGTCGATACGAACGCCGCGCACATCTCCCGCGCGCTGGCGGCAAGCGGAGTCGAGATCGTGCGTCGCACAACCGTCGGCGACGAAGCAGAAAAGATTTCCCAGGCGGTGCGCGAAGCACTCGACCGAACGGGTGCCGTGATCACGACGGGCGGCCTTGGTCCGACGAGTGACGATCTCACCAAGCCGGCGATCGCGCGAATCTTCGGGCGCGGGATGAAGCTCGATGAAGGTATCGCCGCGAAGCTGGAGGGGCGCTGGCGCGCTCGATTTCCCAACAGCACCTTTCCGGCGACCAACAGAACCCAAGCCGAGATCCCCGACGGCGCCAGAGTCCTAACCAATCGTCATGGCACCGCACCCGGCATCTGGCTGGAGGACGAAAAGGGTCGCTGGGTGGCGATGATGCCGGGAGTGCCGCGAGAGATGCGCGGCATGCTTGCCGAGGAGCTGCTGCCGGCGATCCAGGCACGGCTGGACGGGCCCGGGAGTGTCGTTCTCTCGGGCACATTGCGCACTACTGGTATCGCGGAATCAGCGATCGCCGAGCTCCTGGGACCGAATTTTCTTGGCGACCCACAGACAGAGCTGGGAGCCCTCCCTCTCGCGTATCTGCCTGGCGTTGCAGGAGTGGACTTGCGTGTCACCGTGAAGGGGTTGCCCAGGGCGCGCGCGCAGGAGCTCGTGAAGGAAGCGATGGTGAAACTGCGGAGCAGAGTAGGAGCGTACGCATACGGAGAAGATGACGCGGATCTCGCCGCCGTTGTCCTCGACAGATGTCGCGCCTTGAAGCTCAAGCTCGCGGTCGCCGAGAGCTGCACTGGCGGGATGCTGGGCGAGCGGCTCACGAACATTCCCGGATCCAGTGATGTGTTTCTCGGCGGGGTGATAGCCTACCACAACGAATTGAAGAAGGAGCTCCTGGGAGTTCGCGCTGAAGATCTCGAGCGTTATGGAGCGGTGAGTGAGCAGGTGGCACTACAGATGGCGGCGGGAATTCGCGAAAAAACTGGCGGCGATGTCGGGATTTCCGTGACAGGGATTGCCGGACCCGGAGGCGGCACGCGAGACAAGCCCGTCGGGCTCGTCTGGATTGCCGTGCACGGATCAGACGCGAAGGCACGCCGCTTCCATGTAGTTGGAGATCGCGCGGAGATCAGGCAGCGCGCGGCTCAAGCTGCGCTGGAGATGGTGCGGCGCGCTCTCTCAAACGGTTAACTTTGACAAATGAGACATTCCAGAAAGAAGGGAGACCAGACGCCCCTCCCCGAACAGGATGCAATGGGATCCGAAAATGATTTCGCGCCGGGCGGCAATGAAGGTGGCGCGCCCGTCGATGATCCACCGTTCGACCCATCGAGTGGAACCAGTCAGACCGGCGCCGATGGCGATGCCGCCCGCGGAGCGTCTCAGGCGGGCACTACGGATACCAGCGCTTCGGAATCAAGCCTCGCGGGCGAGCGAGACCGGTATTTGAGACTGGCCGCCGAGTACGACAACTATCGCAAGCGGTCGGCGAAGGAGCGGCAGGACGCCGGTGCGCGTGCCCAGGCCGATCTGGTCCGACACTTGGTCGAAGCCTTGGACGATGTCGCGCGCTTCGCGCACGTCGACCCGACGACCACGGACGCGTCGACCATCGTGCAAGGCGTCGATATGGTCGAGAAGAAGCTGTTGAAGGCGCTAGGCGCCGCCGGTCTCGAGGTCATCAATCCCGTTGGCGAGACGTTCGATCCAGCGCTCCACGAAGCGGTGGCAACCGAGCCCACGTCGGCGAAAGAAGATGATCATGTCGTCTCGCGCGTGTATCAGCCCGGATATCTGTTCAAGTCACAGCTCCTGCGACCGGCCCGCGTAGTCGTGAAGCAGTGGAACGGCTGAACGTCATCCTGCGCTAATCTTTCATGGCACAGACGAAGGACTTCTACTCCGTACTGGGCGTAAGCTCCAACGCTTCACAGGACGAGATCAAGAAGTCATATCGCAAGCTCGCCAAGAAATTCCATCCCGACGCGAACGCGGCAGATCCGAAGGCCGCTGAACGCTTCAAGGAGGTCTCCGAGGCGAACAACGTCCTGGGCGATCCCGAGAAAAGGAAGCAGTACGACGAGATGCGTCGTCTAGGAGCTTTCGACGGCGGTTTCGGCGGGTTCGGCGGCGGTCGATCGCGCGCGGGCAGCGCTGGCGGGTTCGGCGGGAGGGGTAGCGAGCAAAGCATGACCTTCCAGGAGTTGGGCATCGG
>CATPBD010000183.1 GCA_955652265.1 uncultured Gemmatimonadaceae bacterium
GGAGCAGGGAATGCGTACGACCGGCAAAGTGAAGTGGTTCAACGATGCAAAGGGCTTTGGCTTTATCACACCTGACAACGGGCAGAAGGATTGCTTCGTTCACTACAGCGCGATTTCCGGCTCGGGGTTCAAGTCCCTTGCCGAAGGTGACGCGGTAGAGTTCGACATTGTCGAAGGTCAGAAGGGTCCAGCTGCCGAGAACGTGACGAAGGCTTCTTAAAGCCACGTCGACTTCACTGGCACAATCTGGCGGGGCGTCTCAATCGAGGCGCCCCGTTTTGTTTCTGTGGGGACGTCCTCTCTTTGGAACTGGAGCGATCTCGACGGCACTTTCCAGCCTTTCAAGAAGGTGTGTCCGAAATGACGGTAGGTGTAGTTCCAGATTCAATCCTTGCCGCGCCTCATATCTACCTTCGTTCTTCGCGAGCTCCTCAGCCACCTCAACTGCCCTTGACGTGGTTAAATCCAGTTCCTGAACGAGCAAAACCACTAATGCCAACACCAGTAAGCCGTCAACGGTGAGGCGACGAGATATTCCCTGGTGTTGCTGGGCCACCCCGGAAACGCGATTGTGGGATAGCAAATTGTCGATCCACTTGATGGGAATTCCGAGGGCAAGTGCAGCTGTGGCAACGGTATATGCCCGTGGGATATAATTATCCTACACCAAAAGGATATTTAACTCTACTTGTCTCCCCCTATCATTACAAGCCCTTTCATTTGTTATATTGTGCGCCTCGTAACTCGCTCACACACCATGAACTTCCGGGCGGATAGAATGAAGCGCCTTCTTCACGCCACAGCGATCTTGATGCTCGCTTTGATGGCGATTTCCAACGAAGCGTCTGGGCAGAAGACCTACGCGCTTGGAATCGGCGGAGGCGCGGCGATACCGGTCGGCAAGCTGAGCGACACTCAGGACACCGGCTTCAACGGAATAGTCGCCCTTGCGCTGGGTGTCGCGGAGCTCCCGATTGGGGTTCGATTTGACGGGATCTATAACAGTTTCTCCCGCAAGAACATCACGTCGCCGGCGACCAACACTTACAGTTTTCGAGTTGCTGGGTTACTCGCGAATCTGATCTACGCTTTCCCGGGAACCAGTGCCAAGAGTTACGTAGTGACGGGAGGAGGGTTGTACAACACGAGGCTCGATGTCGCGGGATCCAAATCAGAAAATCATTTCGGACTGAATGCAGGCCTCGGAGTGACGTTCGGGCTGGGGCCAATCACGAGCTTCATCGAGTCGCGGTACCACTTCATATCACGTGAGCCGACGAAAGGTGGAGTAATCCATTTCGTCCCGATCACGCTGGGACTAATGTTCTGAGCTTGCAACAAAAAAGGGCGCACGATTGTGCGCCCTTTGCTCTAACCACTCTTTCTAGATTGCGCGAAGCACCAGCTCGTTACCGCGTGCTGCTTCCGTTACCGGCCATAGTGCTTCGCGCGCGGACCGGAGTTGTGCCTTCACGGCGCTCGGACCTGTCCCTCCCGGCACGTCACGCCGCGCGACCGATCGAGCGGGCTCTAGCCAATCAAGCGCGTCGTCGCCGAATAAGTGATGCGCGGCCTTGAACGACGCGAGTGGCAATCCGTCCAACTCGCAGCCATCGCGCTCGCTCTCGCGAATGAGCGCACCAATAGCCGCGTGGGCTTCGCGGAAAGTAGCTCCCTTCTCTACCAGATAATCGGCGAGATCCGTTGCCATCATGCTGCTCGAGAGCGCGGCCCGCATGCGCTTGGCATTGAAGCGGATTTCCCTGAGTGCCCCAGCGACCGCAGGGAGCACGAGTAGGGCCGTATCGACGGCATCGAACAAAACTCGTTTGTCGTCCTGGAGGTCCTTGTTGTAACCGCTCGGCAAACCCTTGAGGGTCGAGAGCAACGTCGAGAGATCACCGATTGCGCGCGCGCCTGATCCGCGTGCCAGCTCGAGCGCATCAGGATTGCGCTTCTGCGGCATCATGCTGGAGCCGGTGGTGAATGCGTCTCCGAACTGGACGAATCCAAACTCGCTCGAGCCGTAGATGATCAAGTCCTCAGCGAGACGTGAGAGATGCGTCGCCATCATGGCGACGGCGAACAACAGCTCGGCGACAAAATCCCTATCGCCGACTGCGTCAATGCTGTTCTGCGAAACTGCGCTGAACCCCAGGCTGCCCTGCAGAAGCACGCGCGAAATCGGGAATGCACACCCGGCGATTGCGCCAGACCCGAGAGGGAGAACGGCAGCACCCCGCGAGGCAGATGCAATCCTGGCGCGGTCACGCTCCAGCGGCCAGAAGTGGGAAAGCATCCAGTGTGCTCCGGAAACCGGTTGCGCGCGCTGAAGATGCGTGTACGACGGCATTAGCGCGTCTTCGAGCGTCTCCGCCTGGTCCAACATTACTTGCTGCAGCATCCTGGTTGCAGAATCCAGTTTGGCGCAGGCATCCATTGACCAGAGACGTGTTGCCGTCGCGACCTGATCGTTGCGGCTTCGACCGGTATGCAGCTTCGACGCGACGTCTCCGATCTCCTGGTGAAGCATCCTGTCGATCAGCGTGTGTACATCTTCATCAGAGAGGAGGGGTGTCGCGCCAGCTGCTAGCTTCTCAGCAACTCTCGTGAGGCCGCTCTCGATCATTTTGCTTTCCTCGAGCGTGAGTACGCCTGCCCCCCAAAGGGCAACAGCCCAGGCACGAGATAGCTTGATATCGAACGGCCATAGCCGATAGTCGGTGCCAATGGAGCGGTTGAGGGCGTCAAGAGCGGCTGCAGTCGGCACTGCGAACCGTCCTCCCCAAAGCTTGTGGGACGTGTGGTCGGACACGGGGAAGGGTAGGCTCAAGCTATCGCGAGAGCCTGTGACTCTCGCGATTCGCCTTTGACTTCTTTCTCGCGCTGAGCAACCGCCATTTCCTGATCACGGATGGCCCGGACGCGGGCTGACAGCCCATACAGGCGGATAAAGCCCGCGGCGTCGCTTTGCTGGTAGACGTCGTCTTCACCAAAGGTGACGAAGCGCTCGTCGTACAGCGCGTACTCGCTCTCGCGACCAACGACGGACGCTGTTCCCTTGAATAGTCGGAGGGTCACCGACCCAGAGACGCGCTCCTGAGTGACGCTTACGAACGCGTCGTAGCCTTCGCGCTCGGTCGTCCACCAACGTCCTTCGTAGACCAGATCGGCGTATCGAGGGGCAATGAGATCCTTCGCGGCGAGCGTGCGTCGGTCGAGCACGAGCTGCTCCAACTCACTGTGCGCAGAGTAGAGCAGAGTGCCTCCCGGAGTTTCGTAAACGCCACGGGACTTCATTCCAACGAGGCGATCTTCCACGAGGTCGATGCGCCCAATTCCGTGACGGCCACCGATCTTGTTGAGCGCGACGACGAGATCGACGGAGTCGAGCTCGGCGCCGTTCACCGAGACCGGCGTTCCTGAATGGAACCCAATCGTCACTTCCTCGGGCTGATCGGGCGCATCCTCCGGTGCCGTCGTCAGCATGAACAAATCTGCCGGCGGGGCAACAGCGGGTTGCTCGAGCACGCCACCCTCGTGGGAGATGTGCCAGATATTCCGGTCGCGCGAGTAGATTTTGTCGCGCGTGGCCGCAACGGGAACCTTGTGAGCCTCGGCATAGGCGATCGCGTCCTCGCGGCTGCGAATGTTCCATTCGCGCCACGGTGCTATGACGGGCAAATCAGGGGCGAACGCAGCGTAAGTAAGCTCGAAGCGAACCTGATCGTTGCCCTTGCCGGTGCAGCCGTGGGCCAGCGCATCCGCTCCCACCTCTCGCGCGATCTCAACCTGCCGGCGCGCAATGAGGGGGCGGCCCATGGACGTGCCGAGGAGGTATTTGCGGCCGTAAATCGCCCCGGCTCGCAGAGTAGGCCAAACAAAGTCCTCCACAAACTCCTGCCGCAAGTCTTCGACGTAGCATTCATCGGCGCCGGAGGCGATCGCTTTTGCCCGCACGCCTTCCAGCTCTTCTCCCTGGCCGATATCCGCAGCGACACAGATCACTCGAGCGTCATAGCGCTCTTTGAGCCAGGGGACGATGATCGATGTGTCGAGCCCACCAGAGTAGGCGAGGGCAATGGTGCGAATCACGGGCGCCTCAATAAGTATTCAGAATGTCTGAATATTTAATCGCTCGAGGCCCCCACGTCAACACTCGATCAGGGCTCTCCCGCCAAGGCGCGAAGGCGCCGGATCACGCGGTCACGGGCGGCAACCGAGCGACAGATTATCAATATGGTATCGTCGCCCCCGACCGTTCCCAGTATGTCCGACCAGCCTTCCCCGTCGAGGGCGGCAGCGATGGGTTGAGCGCCCCCAGGAACCGTTCGCAAGACCAGCATTTCGCTGACACCGTCGAGTCGAAGAAATAATTGCGGCAGAAGGGTGTCGAGCGCTGCGCGGCTCTCCTCTATGCTCCCGTCGGTAATGGCGTATCGGGCGCCCTCCGGGGTCGGGACCCGGGCGAGCCTGAGCTCCCGCAAATCGCGGGAGAGGGTCGCCTGGGTCACGTCCCAGCCCCGCTGGAGAAGAAGCTTGCGGAGATCTTCCTGGCTGCTGACCACCCGGGAGTCGATTATCTCGAGAATTGTATCGTGCCGTTCGCGCTTGTTGGCCATCGAGGGTGAGTTTAGCACTTCGATGGCCAGCGCGCGAGGCGACCCGCCGGATCATTGACTGGCGTACTGTGTAATGTTATGCATTGTTTATGCATAAAGTTCCGGTAGGGGTTCTCGGTGCCAGCGGCTACGCCGGTCGGGAGCTGTGCGGATTGATCGCCCGGCACCCCAAGCTCGAGCTCGCCTTTGCGTCGGCAAACGAGCAACGAGGACAACGCTACCGGATGGGCTCCTCGGAGGTGACATATGTCGCGGCCGAAGATGCGCCTTTGAGCAGTGCGGAGATCGTGTTCACCGCATTGCCGCACGGTGCATCCGCTAAGTGGGTAGGGAATGCGCGCTCGACGGGGGCGCGAGTCGTTGATCTCTCCTCCGACTTTCGTCCGGGGGTTGGCGAAAGCGCGACAAACGCGCCATACGGACTCACGGAGTTAATGCGCGAGAAAATTCCGGGCGCTGATATCGTGGCTAATCCCGGCTGCTATCCGACGGCCATACTGCTGGCAATCGCGCCGCTACTGAAGGAGGGATGGGTAATGCCGGGAGCGACAATCAATGTTTCGGCGGCGAGCGGAGTGACCGGAGCTGGATACTCTGCGCGTCCGGATCTGCTTTTTGCCGAGGTCGCGGAAGATTTTCGTGCGTACGCGGTTGGAAACGAGCACAGACATCTCGCCGAGATGCAGGCAGTCACGAAGGAGCTAGGTGGACGAAACAATGACATTCTGTTCACCCCCCACCTTCTGCCTGTTTCGCGCGGGATTCTGGCAACTATTACAGTGCCGGTCGAACAGCACACCGAAGACCCATCACTGCTCTGGAGGGACTGCTACAACGGAGAGCCGTTCATCGAGATTGCGGATCAGCCACCTTCACTCCGCGACGTCGTTCGGCGGAACGTGGTTCGTCTGAGCGTTACCAAAGCCGCGAACGTACGGCAGCCCACGCTGATTATCATTTCGGCGATCGACAATTTGATGAAGGGAGCAGCTGGCCAGGCCTTGCAGAACGCGAATATTCTTCTTGGGTTAAGCGAGCAGGCAGGACTGCCCGCATGATGCGCGTCGTGAAGGTCGGAGGGCGTGCCCAAGCTGATCCTCGCTTGTTCTCATTTATCGCTGAGGCCTGGAATCAGTCGCCGAAGTCGCTCTGTGTAGTGCACGGCGGTGGGGACGAAGTATCGGCGATGCAGCGAGCTCTCGGCCGAGAAACAGTATTCGTCGGCGGTCGCCGGGTTACGTCGAAGGCTGATCTCGATCTACTGCGGATGGTGCTGTCCGGAGTGGTGAACAAGAGGCTGGTGAATGGCCTGGTTGCGGCAGGAGTCTCCGCGGTTGGCTTATCCGGAGAAGATGGGGCGCTGATCACGGCGGAGATCATTGATCCCGATTCTCTCGGTTTTGCAGGACGGCCAACAAATATCAACTTTGGACTTCTTCACGCCCTTATGGCTGCCGGGAATCTTCCAGTCATCTCACCAGTTGCGTACAACGGCGAAGGCGCACAAGGCGGGGCTCTCAATGTAAACGGCGATGATGCGGCTGCGGCCATTGCGGCGGCTCTCCGGGTGGATGAGCTGCTCCTCATAGCCGATGTTGAAGGAGTTCGGGATCAACAGGGCGCAGTAGTTCCTGTCCTGAGTCTGGAATCCGCACGGGAATTGATCGAAAACGGAACAGCCGTCGGAGGAATGACGGCGAAGCTCGAATCGGCGCACGGCGCTCTCCTCGCGGGAGTCGATCGCGTAAGAATCTGTGATCTCGCCGGTCTCCTAGATGATGAGCGGGGTACTTTCATCACTCAATCGCAGAGCGCTGTCATATGACCGCCGTCACACTGCCAATGGAAGAAGACGTTCTCGAGACTACAGCTCCGACAAAGACCTCGCTTCTCGGCACCTACAAGCGTGCTCCGATGGAGTTCGTTAAAGGCGAAGGCGTCGAGCTCATCGACGCGGATGGCAAACGGTATCTGGATTTCGCCAGTGGCATCGCTGTAAACGCACTCGGTTACGGGGACGCCGGGATTGCGCGAGTGATGAGCGAGGCGCTCAGCAGCGGGATGATTCACACTTCGAACCTGTACCGAACATCTGCGGGCGAGCAGCTTGCCGACAAACTGGTAGAATGCTCATTCGCGTCGAAGGTCTTTTTCTGCAATTCTGGCGCGGAAGCAAACGAAGGCGCATTCAAGTTCGCGAGGCGGTGGGCGCGAAAGATTGGAACCGATGCCAAGGTCGAAATTGTCGCGCTGCGTGGGAGTTTCCACGGTAGGCTCTTCGCGTCGCTTGCAGCGACAGATCGGCCGTCGTATCGCGCACCATTCCGTCCTCTCGCGGGTGCTGTGTCCATATGTGAGCGCGACCTGGCTGACCTCGAGACCGCGCTCGACGAGGAAACTGTCTCAGCGCTGATTGTGGAGCCGGTGCAAGGGGAAGGAGGAGTGCGAGTCCTCGATTCCGATTTTCTCGAAAGGTTGAGGATCCTTACCGCCAAACGGGAGATCGCGCTCATCTTCGATGAGATTCAGTGCGGACTGGGCCGGACGGGTCATCTCTTCGCGTACGAGAGAAGCGGCGTCGTTCCCGACATGCTTACGCTCGCCAAGCCCTTGGCTGGCGGGCTACCGATGGGCGCAGTGCTCGTATCGGAGGAAATCGCTGCGGCAATACAACCGGGGGATCACGGGACCACCTTTGGAGGAGGTCCTCTCGTATCCGCCGTCGCTGGGCACGTGCTCGAGCGCCTTTCAGACCCGACCCTGCTCGAGAGTGTTCGTGAGAACGGCGCATGGCTCGGAGAACAGCTCGATGCGATTGCGCGTCGCTCCGGAAAGGTTCGGGCGATACGCGGAATTGGCTTCATCTGGGGTCTCGACGTCGTGGAACCCGCCGGTGACATCGTCAAGCGGGGATGGGATGAAGGCATTCTCTTGCTAACGGCGGGTGAGCACACGCTCCGCATCCTTCCGCCACTCGTCATGGATCGTGATGATCTGGTGCGCGGACTTTCAATCATCGAGAAGATCATCGCGCAGTAGCGAGGATCGGAGTCGCTAACTCCCTCATCTCCGGTTAACATACCGGAGGCTTCTTCGAAGAGATGCATGTCATCGACGAGAGTCTCGCCCGGCCTGCTCCTCGCACTTCTTATCTCGGTATTTGGCTGTAGCCGCGCGCCGCTGAACACCGGTGCATCGGCTGGAGCGATAGCCGCGTTCGATACTGTTGAAGCGCGCCGACTGTTCGAAGAAAACATTGACGCGATACACAAACGTGACCGCGCGCGGTATCTCGCCACTTATCTTCACACCAGTACTCTTGGACGCAACGGGCCTGCGGGACTCGAGCTCGGGTACGAGGGCTGGAGTGCTCGACGTGATTCAACCTGGCCAGACACGCTGATCGCCAGGAATTTGCGGGTGGTACCCATTGCGCCAGGCGTGGTCTACGGCACCTACTGCTACACGGTCACCCAGAAGGATACGACCTCGAGCGGAGTATCTGAACGGGTGTTCGTGAAGACACCAGAGGGATGGAGGATCGCAGTGACCACGGCATTCGGACTACCTGTAGGCGCGCCCGCGAAGTGCAAGTGACTACCTCGATTCCCATACAATGACAAAGACGCGCCGATTCGTGCTTTCCCTGCCGGTTTTATGCGCCGGGCTTTTTGCTTCTTCGGCAGCTGGACAGGAGACCAACACCGAGACACCAAAGCTGGTCGTCTTCATTACCGTGGATGCGATGCGCCCGGACTATCTGTCACGGTTTGCCCAGCAGCTCACCGGCGGCTTGGGAAGGCTTTACAAAGGCGGCGCGGTTTTTACCAACGGATACCAGGATCACGCGATAACCGAAACTGCGCCCGGGCATTCGGTGATACTGTCGGGCAGATTCCCGGTTCACACGGGTATATCTGCGAACACCGCCGGAGTTAATGACACGACTGTCACTCTTATAGAAGCGTTAGGTCTAGGTGCATCGCCATTTCGCTTTCGCGGCACCACGCTGACGGAC
>CATPBD010000184.1 GCA_955652265.1 uncultured Gemmatimonadaceae bacterium
GCTTTCGAAGAACCTTGCTGGAATCAAGAACCTTACGCGCCTTCCCGGCCTCATGTTCGTGATCGACTCGAAGAAAGAGCGGATCGCGGTGAACGAGGCCAACAAGCTCCAAATCCCGCTGATCGCGCTCGTCGATACGAACGCCGATCCGGATCTGATCACCGTGCCGATCGCTGGCAACGACGACGCGATCCGCTCGGTGGAGCTGATGACCAAGTCGATCGCCGATGCGATCGTCGAGGCGCGTCGTGAAGCTCCAGTGCGCGAGGAAGTCGAAGAAGCGGAATCGTACACCTACAGCTCCGATCGCGGCGCAGAGCCGGAAGGCGAGGGCGACAAGAAGAGGAAGAGACGGCCGCGCAGACGACGGGCGAAACCCGAGGCGATTGCCGCGCGACTCAAGACAGGCGGCGAAGAAGGTGGCGGAACTGAGGAAGCCACCGAGCCAGAGCAGGAAGGTTAACTTTCACGCCGCCGGAAAACTCCGGCGGCGTTTTCACGAGACAGGATGATGACTACAAAAGAAAAATTCACAGCGAAGGATGTTCAGGCTCTGCGTCAAAAGACCGGCGCGGGCATGATGGAATGCAAGAAAGCGCTCGAAGAGACCAACGGTGATGTGCCAAAGGCGGAGGAGTATCTCCGCGCGAAGGGCATCGCCAAGGCCGAAAAGCGTCAGGGTAAGCAGACGAGCGAAGGACTCATCGGTAGCTACATCCACCACAACGGCAAGGTCGGCGTGATGGTGGAAGTGAACTGCGAGACCGATTTCGTCGCACGCACCGACGATTTCAAGACGCTGGTCAAGCAGATCGCCGAGCACATTGCCGCCGCGGCTCCGGTGGCCGTCGACAAGGACCAGGTTCCGCAGGACAAGGTCGAGAAGGAGCGCCGCATCTTTGTCGAGCAGGTGAAGGCGAGCGGCAAGCCAGATCATTTGATCGAGAAGATCGTCGCCGGCAAGGTCGAGGCGTTCTACAAGGACGTCGCGCTCGTGCACCAGGCGTGGGTGAGAGAGCCGAAGAAAACTGTCGGAGACTTGATCAAGGAAGCATCCGCCAAAGTGGGCGAGAACATTCAGGTCCGCCGGTTCGTCCGATTCCAGATGGGGGAGGAATGACTATTCGGCATCGTACGGTGCCGAATTGCAACTGAATACGTGCGAGCTTCTAGTAGCGTAGATGACAGTCTGCCAGTTCACTACGCCCTGACTTGCCTCTGTCGAGTAGAGCAACTGCTTGTGCTTGGACGCCTTTTTTGTAAAGTCAGGGCGTCGTAAACTGAAAACCTGGAATCTGTGCTACCGGTCACTCCCATCTATTCAGTTGCAGTTCAACACCATAAGGGGTCTCGTTGCCTGACCTAAAGTACAACCGGGTTCTGCTCAAGCTGTCCGGCGAGGCGCTCGCCGGACAGAAGGGCACCGGTTTCGATTTCACGATTCTGGAGCGGCTCGCCACCGAGGTCTCCGACATCGTCAAAATGGGCGCGAGCGTCGGTCTGGTAATCGGCGGCGGAAACATCGTTCGCGGCGCGCAGCTTTCGAAGATGGGAATGGACCGGGTCGGCGCCGATTACATGGGGATGCTCGGGACCGTCATCAATGCCCTGGCGCTCCAGGACGTGCTAGAGAAGGCCGAGCTGGAAACGCGCGTCATGACGGCCATCGCGATGGAGTCGATCGCGGAGCCGTTCATCCGACGACGCGCAATGCGGCACTTCGAGAAAGGTCGCGTCGTGATCTTCGCGGCGGGTACCGGAAATCCGTACTTCTCCACCGACACTGCTGCCGCCCTCCGCGCAATTCAGATCCATGCCGACGTCATCGTCAAGGCCACGAGTGTCGACGGGGTTTACAGCGCTGACCCCAAGCGGGATCCGGACGCAACGCGCTACGAATCGATCAGTTATCGCGACGTCATGGTCAATGAGCTGGGCGTCATGGACCAGACGGCAATCACGCTGTGCAAAGAGAACAAGCTTCCCATAATCGTCCTGAACATTCACCGTCACGGAGAGGTTGCCCGCGCGCTCAGAGGTGAGCGAGTCGGAACGATCGTACAATGACGACAATTCCTCAGATCACGAAGGACTGCCGTACAGCGATGGAGAAATCGTTCGAGGCGTCGAAGCGCGAGCTGGCCTCGATTCGCACTGGCAAGGCGACGACGAGCTTGCTCGACACCGTTCGCGTCGAGGCGTACGGGCAGCAGATGCCGTTGAATCAGGTCGGCAGCGTCTCGGCGCCGGAGCCGCGACTTCTCACCGTCACTCCCTGGGATAAGGGTCTGGTGTCGGCGATCGAGAAGGCGCTCCGCGAGTCTGATCTCGGACTGAACCCGCAGACCCAGTCAGGTGTGATTCGCGTCCCACTCCCCTCGCTCAATGAGCAGCGCAGAAAGGAGCTGGTGAAAGTCGTCCACAAGCTGGCCGAAGAAGCGCGGATCGGTATCAGACACGCGCGAACGGGGGCACGCGATCAGCTCAAGAGACTCGAGAAAGCGTCGGAGGACGATCAGAAGAAGGCGGAGAAAGAGCTTCAGAAACTCCACGACGACTTCATCGGCAGGATCGATGAGCTGTTGAAGGGAAAAGAAGCAGAAATCATGGAAGTCTAGACCGTGTCGGAGCTGACACGGCGCATCATCTTCGCGATCATTGCTGCGCCCGCCACCATAGCGATCGTGTATTTCGGCGACTGGGTGCTCGCCATTGTACTCTCCGTTCTCTCCGCGCTCGGCGCGTGGGAGTTCTTCCGCATGGCGCGCGAGACCGGCACGTTTCCGCTCGAGCCGGCCGGTATCGCGCTCGCCGCGCTGCTGCCGATAGCAGCCCATGCGCAGAGACTCGGAGTGTATTCGTTCTCGCTGACGGCGATCATCGCAATGGCACTGGTGCTGTTCGCGAGCACGATCTGGTTGCGCGGGCCATCAGGCAAGCCTCTGGCGTCGGTTGCCGTAACGGCGTTTGGCGTGCTGTACACCGGATTGTTCTCCTACATCTACGCTCTGCGCTACCATGACTATGCCGTCGGCGCCGGTGCCGGCACGGCGCTGGCGTTCCTGCCGATTCTTCTCACGTGGGCTACGGACGTCGGCGCTTACACGTTCGGCCGCGCGTTTGGTAAGAAGAAGCTGATTCCCTCCGTGAGTCCGGGGAAAACGGTGGAAGGGGCGTTGGGTGGACTCGGCCTCACGATCGTCGTATGTCTCCTATACGTGCGATTCATACTGATGCCGTATGCGCAGCTGGGGCTGACGATCCAGGGCGCAGTGCTCTTCGCGATCGTCGTGAGTATCGCGGCGCAGACCGGAGACATGGCTGAGTCACTGCTGAAGCGAGAGGCTGGCGTGAAAGACAGCTCGCAAATTCTTCCCGGGCATGGCGGAATACTCGATCGGTTCGACGGCGTGTTGTTCGTAATGCCGATCGCGTTTTTGCTGCTGGGCCGCTTGCTGCTGCCCATCCCACAGTGACGCCCAAGTCTGCCACCGGACTGAAAGGCGTGGCAGTGCTTGGCTCCACGGGCTCGATCGGCACGACCGCGCTGCGTGTGCTGGACAGGCAGCGCCAACGCTTCCGCGTTACGGCCCTCACGGCCAACAGCAACGGCGCCTTGCTCAAGGAGCAAGCCCGGCAGTTCTCACCCTCCTTTGTCGGGATGGTCGAGTCGAGCGCCGACGCCGACGAAGCGTGGAAAAGCGGGACTGACGCGCTCGTTGCCGCGGCGACGCGGGATGATGTCGACATAGTGCTCAACGCGATCGTGGGCGCCGCTGGTCTCGACGCCACGCTCGCAGCGCTGGAGAAAGGGAAGCGTGTTGCGCTCGCGAACAAGGAGACCCTCGTCATCGCCGGACACCTGGTGAGCGAGGCTTGCGCCTCCGGACGAGGCGAAGTTGTCCCCGTCGACAGCGAGCACAGCGCAATTCTGCAGTGCATCACCGGACATCCGGCCTCGCAGGTGCGCCGCGTGATTCTCACCGCGTCGGGCGGACCTTTTCGCGACTGGAGTCGCGAACGTCTCGCTTCTGCCACGGTCGAGGATGCCCTCAGGCATCCAACCTGGCGAATGGGACGAAAGATCTCGGTCGACAGCGCGACTCTGGCGAATAAGGCGCTCGAGGTAATCGAGGCGCATTTTCTGTTCGGCTTGCCCTACGATCGAATTGAAGTTGTGGTTCATCCCCAGAGCGTGGTGCATTCCTTCGTCGAGTTCATCGATGGCAGTGTCGTTGCGCAAATGAGCGCGCCGACGATGGAGCTGCCCGTCCTCTATGCCCTTACGCATCCTGAACGGGTCGACGACGACGGCATACCACCGTTCGATCCTGTTAGACTTTCTCCAATGACCTACGAGCCGGTGGATCACGAGCGTTTTCCAGCGCTGCGGCTGGGAATCGATGCGGGCAGGGCAGGCGGCGCCGCGCCGGCCGTGTTCAACGCCGCTAACGAGTGCGCTGTCGCCGCGTTCCTCGCCGGAAAGCTTGCGTTCCCCGATATCCCCCGCGCGATATCCTCGGCGCTCGAGAAGCTGAGCGAGCTGCCCTCCGGAAATCGCGAAGAGCTACTCGCCGCCGACGCCGCGGCCAGAAATCATGTTCGCGAGATGGTAGCGTGCTGAGCTGGCTCGCGCCGATCATAGTCTTCGGGCTCGTTGTGTTCGTGCACGAGCTCGGGCACTTCATTGCCGCGAAGCTGACGGGTGTATACGCACCGCGATTCTCAATCGGGTTCGGACCGTCGCTGCTGAAGAAACGATTTGGCGAGACCGAGTACGTCCTCGCCGCACTCCCGCTCGGCGGCTATGTGCGGATGGCGTCGCGGGAGGATGAAGCCACGGCGTTCCTGGAGGGAGGAAGCGAGAATTCCGCGACTACACCGGGAAGTCCCAAGGATGGATTCGACCCGGACGCCATGATTCCATTCGGGCCCAAGCCGATTCCGGAATCGCGCTGGTTCGAGTCCAAGCCACTGCCGGCGCGGCTTTTCATCATGCTCGCGGGCGTCACCATGAACGCGGTGCTGGCGTACGTCATTTACGTGGGCCTTCTGCTGCGGTCGGGAATTCCGACACTCATTCCGGTTGCGACGGCAGTGACTCCTGGAAAACCCGCGGCGCAGGCGGGAATTCAGGCTGGCGACAGCATCGTTTCGCTCAACGGGACCCCGCTCAAGAACTGGGAAGCTCTGCTCGACAGCATCGGCGCGTCGCCGGGAATTCCACTCACCCTCGGAATCGTGCGGCAAAGCCGGCCGCTTACCATACACGTGACCCCCGCGGCCGAGATCGCACCTGATCCTCGCACTGGGCAAAGGAAGCGGCTGGGGCGGATCGGAATGGCCGCTACCGTGGCATTCAAGCCCGTCTCTGCCGGCAACGCCTTCGGCGAGGCGTGGCGGCTGACCCTCGACAACGGGGGAAGGATCTTCTCGACTTTGCAGGCGCTAATCTCGAGCGGGGCTGGCGTGTCCGACCTCGGCGGCCCGATCGCGATCGCTCAGGTTTCGGTTCAGGCCGCCCGCGGCGGGATTGAGACTCTTCTCGCGCTGATCGCTCTCATCAGCATCAACGTCGCAGTTTTCAACCTGTTGCCGATACCCATTCTTGATGGAGGTCAGATTGTTCTCAACGTCGCGGAAACGATCAAGGGAAGCGCTTTCAGTGCGCGCACCCGCGAGCGGATTCTCAGGGGCGGGCTGGTGCTCATCGGCCTGCTCTTCGTGACGGTGATGTTCAACGACATCAGTCGCAACATGCAGAGCATCGTGCATCTGGTGGGGCGTCTCTTTGGCAAGTCTGCGTAAACTTCGGTGCCGCTTACTGCGTACGGTTGTTGAGGTGGTGAATCTCGGGAGGCTGAGTGGACGACTCGAACCTGTCTGAGAAGAATCGCGGACTAACCGAATGGTGGGCCGCGCGGACTCCGCTCGTCCCAGGTCAGGAGCTTCCGACGACGCCCGCACGAGGGATAGTTTCGTTTTTTAGCGAAAACCGAAAGGAAGGGCGCTGGGCAGTGCCTCGTCATCTCAGAGTGGTGTCGGTGTTTGCCAGCGTCAAAGTCGATCTCCGCGAGGCCGTTCTCCAGCACAGGGAGTCGGTGATCGAAGCGATGGCCGTGCTTGCAGAGGTCCAGATAATTGTGCCACCCGACGTGATCGTAGAGTGCGACGGGGACGCGTTCATGGGGGCGTTCACTCTAAGCGACGGCAAGCGAAAGGGGGCGGTCACCGCAGCACCGCCGCCGGGAGCCCCGATCGTGCGCGTGATCGGCAGTGCTTATCTGGGAAACGTCACGGTCAAGGTTCGTCCCTCCAAGTCGAGTGTGCTCGCGCGCTGACCGTGAATTGAACGGCGGGGCCCGTCCGGCTAAATTGTGCAGTTATGGCTTTTCCCGGCCTGGCTGAGCGTGTGGCCGATGTGCGAGCCAGGATAGCCGCAGCGGCAGCGCGCGGTGGTCACGGGCAGCGTGTCACGATTGTCGCGGTCACGAAGACGCACGGGCCCGACGCCGCGAGCGCGGCATATGAAGCGGGCCTGCACGACATCGGCGAAAACAAGGTGCAGGAAGCGCTGAAGAAGATCGGTCAGGTCGAAGTACCCGTTCGCTGGCATTTGATCGGGCATCTTCAGCGGAACAAGGTCAAGGCGCTGGAGCATTTCGTACTCTTGCACTCGCTGGACAGCGCGCGACTGGCGGATGCAGTGTGTGCGTTCGGCATCGCGCGTGGAAGGGCAGTCGATGCATTGCTCGAATTGAATCTCTCCGGCGAGAGCTCCAAGGGCGGCTTCACTCAATCCGAGCTGCTCCCGGAGGCCGAGAGGTTGGTGGCGCTGGCCGGCATTCGCGTTCGTGGCGTGATGACAATGGCTAGCTTTACTGCAACTGAGAGCGAGCTGCGCCGCACTTTCGCGGAAGCGCGCGATGCGAGGCAGGCTTTGGCGGAAGCGGGGCACCCTGCGGAAGAGCTGTCGATGGGGATGTCCAGCGATTACGAAATCGCTGTGGAAGAAGGCGCGACAATGGTGCGGCTGGGTACCACCCTCTTCGGAGCGAGGGCTAAATGATAGACGAATCGTTTCACCTGACACCTCTGGACGTCCGACGCTACGACTTCGGTCGGGCGCTGCGCGGGTACAATCCTGCGCGCGTCGACCAGTTCAGGGATCAGGTCGCCGAGGAGATGGAGCGGCTCACCCGCATCAATCAGGATCTCGATGCGAAAGCACGCAGCTTTCACGAGCAGCTCCGCGCATTCCGCGAGCGGGACAAGGCGCTGAACGACGCGCTCGTCTCCGCTCAACAGCTGCGCGGGGAGGTTCGCGAGCAGGCCGAGCGGGAGGCACAGCTCATTCTGCGTGAAGCGCAGGCGGAAGGGGAGCGGATCATCGAAGGCGCGAAGGCCGATGTGCGCCGTATGGAGGAAGTGCTCGACAACCTCGATCGCTCACGCCGGACTTATCTCGCGCAGATGCGAACCTTGATCGCCCGCCAGCTCTCCGAGGTGGAAGCGTCTGATTCGCAAGTCGTCGCGAACACACTCAGGGGCGCAGGGGCCAACTCTTCGGAACCGACAAAAGGATGACCGCAGTCCGCCCCGTGAAGTTGGCGGGCGGAGACGACAAAGGCGCGGGCAGACGGTTCCGCCTGCTTCCGACCGATCGCTCGCCCGACGAACTCGAGAAAGAAATGCTTTCCCGCTGGAAAGAAGAGAGTCTCTTCCAGCAGACTCTCGAGCAGGCGAAGGGAAAACCCGAGTTCGTGTTCTTCGAGGGACCGCCCACCGCCAATGGCCGTCCCGGGATCCATCACGTCTTCTCCCGGACGGTCAAGGACCTTTTCTGTCGCCACCGTGCCATGCGCGGTTTCCACGTCGCACGCAAGGCGGGATGGGACACGCACGGCCTCCCTGTCGAGATCGAAGTCGAAAAAAGGATCGAGACAGAGTTCGGTGTGCGCACGGCAAAACAGCAGATCGAGACGATAGGAGTCGAGCGCTTCAACGAGATGTGCCGCGAGAGCGTGTGGCGGTATCGAGCAGATTGGGAGGAGATGAGCGAGCGGATCGCGTACTGGCTCGATTACAGCGATCCCTATGTCACCTACTCGAACGATTACATCGAGAGCGTCTGGTGGGCGCTGGCGACGCTGTTTCAGCGCGGCCGCCTGTATCGGGGTCACAAGGTTTTGCCTTATTGCGCCCGATGCGGAACGACTCTCTCGAGCCACGAGGTCGCGCAGGGCTACAAGGACGTGAAGGATCCGAGCGCCTACGTGGCGCTCGATCTGCTCGACGACAAGACGCCAGGCTCCAAGACCCGGAAGCGCATCCTCGTCTGGACGACGACACCGTGGACGCTCGTCTCGAACGTCGCGCTGGCGGTGAACCCGGCGCTCGAATACGTAGAGCTGCGGAAAAGAAAGTCGGAGGTGGACGAGACGATCATCCTCGCGCTCGCGCGGACTCCCGCCGTTCTGGGTGACGATTTCGCCGGCCGCTGGGAGACGGTGCGCTCATTCCGCGGCTCTGATCTCGTTGGCAAACGCTACAAGCGGCCACTCGATTGGGTCCAATACAAGGAGGGCAAGCACGAGATAATCGTGGGCGAGTCTTTCGTCTCGGCCGAAGAGGGGACCGGCGTCGTGCACATGGCGCCTGCTTTCGGCGCCGATGACTACGCGGCCGGGCAGCGCAACGGACTGGCCTTCCTCCAGCCAGTGAATCTGCGCGGCGAGTTTCCGGAGGACATGCCACTCGTGGGCGGAATGTTCGTGAAGGATGCGGATGCCGTCATTCTCGAGGAGCTGAAACGGCGCGGCGCGCTGTGGAAATCGACGCTGCACGAGCCCGCCTACCCGCACTGCTGGCGCTGCGAGACGCCGCTCCTCTATTACGCCCGCACCTCGTGGTTCATCCGCACCAGCGAGTTCAAGGACGCGATGCTGGTTCGCAACTCGCGCGTCGACTGGCATCCGCCCGAAGTCGGAGCCGGTCGCTTCGGCGAGTGGCTGACCAACAACATCGACTGGGCCGTCTCGCGCGATCGTTACTGGGGCACTCCGCTTCCCATCTGGGTCTGCGAGCGGGATGGTTCCCACGCCGAAGCAATCGGCGGATACTCGGAGCTGTCGGAGCGGTCTGGTGTCGCGCTCGGCGACAACTTTGATCCGCACAAGCCGTTCATCGATCGCTACACCTGGCAGTGCAAATGCGGCGGTACGATGAGGCGCACGCCCGAGGTGATCGATGCCTGGTTCGATTCGGGGTCCATGCCCTTCGCCCAGTGGCATTTTCCGTTCGAGAACCGTGACAAGTTCGAGCGTTACTACCCCGCGGATTTCATCGCCGAGGGCATCGACCAGACACGCGGATGGTTCTACTCACTGCTCGCGATCGCGACCGGCCTTGGTGACGCGCTGCCGAAGAACCTGCTCGCTCACCAGGCGCACTCGCCCGCGGTCAGCGACACCGCGCCGTACCGCGCAGTCGTAGTCAACGATCTCGTCCTCGACGCCGATGGACAGAAAATGTCGAAGCGGCTCGGGAACATCATCGATCCCGGCTCCGTAATTCCGCGTTACGGCGCCGACGCAGTTCGGCTTTTCCTCACGACCTCGAGCCAGATCTGGACGCCGCGCCGATTCGACGAAGCGGGAATCCGGGATACGGCCGGCCGCTTCCTGCTCACTTTCAAGAACGTTTACACTGGGATTTTCGCGGAGTACGCCAATTTCGGATGGCAGCCTTCGGACAGGGATCCGGCACTCGCCGACCGCCCGCTCGTCGACCGTTGGGTGCTTTCACGCCTCGCGAGCGTCGAGCGTGAAGCTGACGAGCTGCTGGATCGCTACGAGGCGACCAACGCCGCCAAGTCGGTGATGACCTTCTTCGACGAGGATGTGTCGAAATGGTACGTGCGCCTGAGCCGCCATCGCTTCTACGACGTCGATAGCGAGGACAATCGTGCCGCGTTCGCCACTCTGCACGAGATCATCTCCGTCACTTGCCGGCTGCTTGCTCCATTCGCCCCTTTCATTACTGACTGGGTCCATCGTGAACTGACTGGCGGCTCAGTGCATTTGGCGCCCTACGTTCGTGGGGTGTCCGGAGCGATCGACGTGGATCTGGAGCGTGCCATGGCGCACATTCGAACCCTCGCCACCCTGGGTCGCGCGGCCCGCGAAGAAGCCGGCGTCAAGGTGCGTCAGCCCCTGGCGCGACTGGTATGCGTCGTGCCCATCCATGGGGTCGTATCGAAGGGTGCCGGGACGCGCGCCGAGGGAATGTTGGAGGCGCTGAGCCCCTTGCTGGCTGCCGAGCTCAACATAAAAAACGTCCAATTCATCTCCAGCGCCGACGATCTAGTAACTTTAAAGGCTAAGCCGAATTTCCGGTCGTTGGGTAAGAAGTTTGGCAAGAACACGCCGCTGGCCAGCGAAGCGGTTCAGGCCCTGAGCAGTGAAGCGCTGAGGGAGTTCGAGTCCGGAAAGCCGTTGTACGTTTCGGTCGAGAACGAGTCTCGAGAACTGAGCGCGGAAGATCTGATGATCGTTCGTCGGGCTTCGGGCGAGATGGTAGTGAAGGAGGAAGGCGGATACTTCGCCGCACTCGATCCGGTTGTAACGCGTGAGCTGCGGCTCGAAGGACTGGCGCGTGAGCTGGTGAGCCGGATCCAGCGGCTGAGGAAGGAATTGGGTTTCGCAGTGAGTGATCGCATCACGCTCCTTCTAGGGGCGGGAGCGGAGATTCAGGAGGCAGTAAAGGTGTTTCAGAAGTGGATTGCCGATGAAGTTCTTGCCGTGCGTGTCTCTATCGGCGACAAAATTGAAGGAACACACGCGACGCATGCGTTCGACCTTGATGGGCAGAACGTTGAAGTCGCCTTGGAGAGGGTTGGTTAGAAATGGCAACAGCAGCTAGCAGCAAAAAACCGAAGGCGATGCCGAAAAAGAACCTCGTGCATTTCGAGAAGCGCCTGCTCGAAGAGCGGAAGCGCGTCTTGAAGGAGCTGGGACATTACGACGAGACTTTCGGATCGACTCCGCAGGGTGCGGACGGCGATCTGAGTGCGTACTCCTTCCACATGGCTGATCAGGGCACCGACGCGATGGAGCGCGAAAAAGCGTTTCTCTTCGCGAGCCAGGAAGGCCGTTTCCTCTGGCATATCGACGAGGCGCTTCGCCGGCTTTATCGCAATCCGGAGCAGTTCGGCAAATGCCACAACTGCGGACGAGAGATCAGCTTCGAGCGTCTCGACGCACTGCCGCACGCCAGATATTGCATCGAGTGCAAGCAGCGCGAAGAAGATGGAAAGCGCCAGGCCTAATCCGCCCCTCTTCTGGGGCACTCTGGTAGCCGTTGTCGCGCTGGA
>CATPBD010000185.1 GCA_955652265.1 uncultured Gemmatimonadaceae bacterium
CTCTACTTCGCCTTGAGCTTGCTCCGGTACGGTCTCTCCGGCGGGCCAATGTATATCTGCCGCGGCCGAGCGATCTTCTGCTCCTTGTCGAGGAGCATCTCTTCCCACTGCGCCAGCCACCCCGGCATGCGGCCTATCGCGAACAGCACCGTGAAGAAGTCGGTTGGGAACGCCATCGACCGATAGATCAATCCCGTATAGAAATCGACGTTCGGGTAGAGCTTTCGCGAAGTGAAGTAGTCGTCCGACAGTGCGATGCGCTCGAGCTCGAGTGCGATTTCCAGGTCTTTGTCGACACCGACGACCTTGAACACTTCGTCGGCCAGTCTCTTCACTATCTTGGCTCGCGGATCGTAGCTCTTGTAAACGCGGTGGCCGAATCCCATCAGCCGTCCGCCCTGCCCGCTCTTGACGCTCTCGATAAAGGCAGGGACGTTCTTGACGCTGCCTATCTCGTTGATCATGCGGAGCACCTGCTCATTCGCGCCGCCGTGCAATGGACCGAATAGCGCAGCGACGCCCGCTGAGACCGCTGAGAACGGATCGACGTGTGACGAACCGACCGCGCGCACGGCGTTGGTCGAGCAGTTCTGCTCGTGGTCGGCGTGCAGAATGAACAGGATCTCGAGAGCGCGCGCGAACACGGGGTTCGCCTCGTACTTCGACTCGCTCATGCGCGCGACCATCGACAGGAAGTTCTCGACGTATGGGAGGCGATTGTCCGGATACACGAACGGGAGTCCCTTCACGTGGCGGTACGAGAACGCGGCAATGGTCGGCGTTTTCGCCAGCAGCCGGATGATCGAGATGTTCCGCTCGGTCTCGTCAAAGATGTTGCGCGCGGACGGATAAAACGCAGCCAGTCCGGCGATCGAGCTGTTGAGCATCGCCATCGGATGCGCATCGTAGCGGAATCCCTCGAGGAACTTCCGCATGTTCTCGTGCACGTAAGTGTGGAAGGTGATGTCGTGCACGAACTGGTCGTACTCCTGCTGGTTCGGCAGCTCGCCGTGCCTGAGCAGCCACGCGACCTCGAGAAACGTCGCGTTTTCAGCGAGCTGCTCGATCGGATATCCGCGGTAGCGAAGAATTCCCTTATCGCCGTCGATGTAGGTGATGGCGCTGCGGCACGATGCGGTGTTCAGAAACGCCGGATCGTAGCTCATCAGACCGGAATCGTCGGGGTCGGCCGTCTTGATCTTCTTGAGCTCGACGGCGCGGATCGCGCCTTCGGCCACTGAAACGCTGTATGTCTTGCTGGTGCGGGTGTCCTTTATCTCGAGCGCGCTTCCCGCCTGGGCGGGAGCAGCGGCAGAGGGGGGCGACTTGGTCGAGTTTCTCTTTGGGGCAGCGGGCGCGGTACTCGTACCGGTCTTCGGCATCCTGATCTCCAGTTGATTACATCAAATTTAGCGCAACGGTACGGCAGGCGTTAACCGTCAAGCCGCGCTGGACCGCACCGTTTTCACCTGGAAATCTCTGCGCCGCGAGGGTGCGTGAGACACTTAGAGTCGCTTCACGCGCGTCACCACCCACCGTCCGGTTGACACGCCACTTCCCGGTCGCGATGGGACTGTCGTGTACGTTCCCTCAATTGTGCTCCGGTCACGGAACGTCCCCTGAAATGTCGTGCTGACCTGACAACCGCATTCCGGATCACCGTAAGGATCGAGCGTTCCGACGACGTTATTACCTTCCTTGCGCACGAAGTGAATGGTGAGCACTTGCCGGCCGGCGGCTGCCGACGCATCAGCCGCCGCCTGACTGGGCACGACAGATGAATCCGTGCGCGGTATCATTACGACGTTCCCTGAAGCGGCTGCCTCGCCCGCGCGAAGAGTGAAGGCGATCGTTCCGCTCCTTCCCGTCTCGCTGCTGCTATAATTTCCCCGCCATTCACCGACCAGCGGATTGACGTCGAAGTCGCTGGATGTGACTCCGATCCCAGACGGCCGCGACGCACAATCCGCAGCCGAGACGGTGACGACCGCAACGGCGAGAACGAAGGCCAGACGGTTCATCCTTCCTCCGGGTTAGTGGGTTCCGACAGCACCGACCGGCTTCTGAAATCCTTTTCTCTCCATCGCGCCCCAATCCTTTCGTCCAAGCAGGAATTTCAAGAGTCCGCGCAGTCGCCAGTAAACCGTCAGTTGCCGGTAGCCGAGATTCTCCAGCAACGCCCACCAGAAGAGGAGGGCGCGGTCGCGGAACGAGTCGTAGCGGTGAAAGCTCACATCTTCGAGGATGAGAGTGAATGCGGTGAGCGCTGTTCCGAGTCCATACGCCGTAAGGTAGAAGAGGCCGGCGAAACTCCAGTCCACCACGTGGAAGGCGAGCCCAAGAGCAAGGCTGATCAGTCCCGCCGCTTCGATGACAGGCGCGAGCAGCTCTACGAAGACGTAATACGGAAAAACAAAAACGCCCGTTACTCCGTAGCGAGGATTGAACAACATCCTTCGATGCCGCCACAGCACGTCCGCGAGTCCGCGATGCCAGCGATCTCTTTGCCGTCCAAGCACCTTCATCGACTCCGGAACCTCGGTCCACGCCACCGGATCCGGAACGAACGCGATCGTTCCGGGACCCCCGCGCTCATAAGAAAACCTCTTCAGCCTCAACACCAGCTCCATGTCCTCGCCGACGGTGTCGTGGAGATATCCGCCCGCGCTCAGCACTGATTCGCGCCTGAAAAGACCGAACGCTCCGGAGATGATGATGTTGCCACCTAGACGATTCCATCCGAGTCTGCCAAAGAGGAAAGCGCGCAGGTACTCGACGACCTGCATTCCGGCGAGGGGATTGACTGGAACGCGGGTCTTTACGACGCGTCCGAACTTGACCTCCGATCCATTGACGACTCGAATTGTGCCGCCAGTCGCGACGACGTCGGTGCCAAAGAGAAATGGCCGCACCATCCGCTGCAGTCCGTCGGGCTCGATGAGGGTGTCCGCGTCCATCGCGCACACCAGCTCGCCCAGGGCAAAGCTCAGTCCGACGTTCAAAGCGTCGGCCTTGCCTCCATTCTCCTTGTCGACGACTACGAGGGAGGGGTATGTCGCCGAACGATAGAGAGCCCGCACTGGTTTCGTGACGACGCGCTGCTGGTAGATCGTCTTCACCGGGACGAGATCGAATCGCTCCGTTAATACCTCTACGGTTCGGTCCTTCGATCCGTCGCTCACTACGATCACCTCGAGACTCGGATACTGGAGGGCGAGCAGCGCGCGCAGACTCGCTTCGATCGTCGCTTCCTCGTTGAACGCAGGAGCGATAATCGAGATGCTCGGTGACAGGGTCGAGCTGAGAAGCAGATGCCGGCTCTCGTCGGCGATCAACAGCATGTGTCGGCGCATCTCGACCAACGAGCTGACGAGAAGAACCAGGTACCAGCCGTTCACCGCAAGGAAGTAAACGAGCACGACGAACTGACCCTTGATCAGGATCTGATTCACCGCCGCCGTCAGAAGATCGTTCACAGCGCTGCCGCCGCCTCTGGAAGGTCGAGAACCTGCTGCGCCATGTCGGAGGCAAATCGATCATCTCCTTTGAGCGCACGGCGCAGGAGTAACGCGCCGGGCGCGCCAATCGCCCGCAGGGCGAGACCGGCCTCTCGTCTGACCTGCCAGGCGGAGTCGCGAAGACATTCAGCGAGTTGTGACCCCGATTGCCAGTGTCGCATGCGGCCGAGGCCGTGCGCCGCCGCCGCTCGCACGCGCAAGTCCTGATCTTTCAGCAGCACGGTCAATCGCTCCGCCGACGAAACATCGCCAATCGCGCTCAGTAGATTGGTAGCTGCGACCCGAACGGAAACGTCCTCGTCGGCGGAAAAGCGATTTGCAGCCGGGAGGAAAGCCGCGCTTCCTATTGCTCCGGCAACGCGCATTCCGGATTCGGCTGGTTGCCCCGTATGTGTCTCCAGAAAGGCCGCGAGCGGTTCGGCGATCATAGTCCCCATTCTGAGGAGCGCGTCCTGAACAGCGAAACGTGCCTGGGTCGCAGGATCGGCCAGCATCGTCAACATCGTCGAGATAATCGCAGCGGATGGCTGAGCCGCAGCCCATTCGGCAGCCTGCGCGCGCACGGCCGCGTTGGGGTCAGCGAGCAGCTTCACAACTATTGGGTCGGTGACATCCATCCGGGAGAGTAGGCGCGCTCCGCGAAGCCGGCGCGTCCAGAGCCGGCTCTCACACAACTTTCGCGCGCGGTCGAGCAGCGAAACCTCGTGGGCGACGAATCGCAGTCTTTCCTTCCCGCTACCCGTGAGATTGCGCGATGTCTCGAGGAACACCGTCACCTGTACATCGTGACGCAACTGCCGCAACAGCTCGATGTCTTCGACGTTTATGGTTCCTCGCGTGACGAGACGCGCCAGGGACTCGCGGGCTGTCTCGGTCAGACGCAGCACCCGCCGGTGGTTGAGAAACAACCAGAGTCCGTGAGTAAAGAAGACGCCCACCGCCAGGACGAGAAGCGCGATCTCGACGAACATCACTCCGTTAAGAAGGTGCTCGTTGACCATCAGCGGCTCTGTCTCAACACCATACGGACCTTGTGCATCAGCACTGGAACGCTGAACGGCTTCGCAATGTGATCTGTCGCGCCGAGCTC
>CATPBD010000186.1 GCA_955652265.1 uncultured Gemmatimonadaceae bacterium
CCCCAATTTTGATCCCGCACTCGGCAAATTTCTTCCGCGGGTGAGCGCACCTGGAATTGCGCTCAATGCGTTGCCCGAGCTCGACGCCATATTGCTTACGCATGCTCACGCAGATCATCTCTCGTTCGATTCTCTCGACTCTCTGCCTGACGATATCCCGCTGTTTGCACCACCGTCCGTAGCGAAATGGCTTGGGAGACAGGGTTACCGACATGCAGTCGCAGTCGCCCCAGGCGACGCCATCGAGCTGAGTGAGGTCACTATTCGGGCTGCAGCGGCGACGCATAAAGGAAATCGATACGGAGTCGATCGTTGGCGTAGTGGCACAAATATGTATCTAATAGATACTAATAATGTTTCCTGTTTCTTCGCTGGTGACACGGCACTCACCGCAGACACTGCGCAACTCGTAGAGGGTCACCTGACCGCTCACGGTCGAAAGCTCGATGTGGCTCTGCTGCCAATCGGTCATGCACCGTGGTGGAAGCCCGGGTTTCGGAAGGGGCACCTCACCAGCTCCGACGCCCTTGCTCTATTTGAGCGACTCAAGGCGAGGTACTTCATTCCCTATCACTGGGGAACCTTTAATCATGTCACGTCGACTGCGTTTGATGCGATAGATCGGTTGCGTGCAACCCTTCAGGGTCATCCACTTCATCCCGCGGTGAAGATACTGGAACCGGGCACGAGCTTCGTGCTACCAACTACCCCTTCGTGATCTCTGGTACCGCAACTGGCGTTGCACAGCTCGAGGATACCATCGTCGCTGTGGCAACTCCAACAGGATTGGGAGCGCTAGCACTTATCAGGCTTAGTGGTCCAAGAGCGTTTAAAATCGCCGAGAAGCACATACAACCCTGGCCTTCTGAGTCTCGAGTAGTTCAGTTGAGTACGGTTCACAACTTCGGCGAAGTGCTCGATCAAGCACTCGTCACGCTTTTTCCAGGTCCGAACTCGTTCAATGGTGATGACACCGTCGAGATCTCGACACACGGCGGATACCTGGTACCTGCTTCGATCATTGCTGCGCTGATTTCTTCGGGTGCACGACAGGCTCTTCCCGGAGAATTTACCCGACGAGCGGTACTGAATGGAAAATTGGATATCCTGCAGGCCGAAGCCATAGGTGATCTCATCGATGCTCGTTCACGGGCAATGCAGCACGTAGCCTTGGACCAGCTGGATGGTGGGCTTTCCCGTCGCCTGCTTCAGCTGAGGGAGGATCTGGTCGGACTCGAAGCCCTGATTGCGTACGACATCGATTTCCCGGAGGAGGATGATGGTCCCGTCCCACGGGAGAAGATCGAAAGCAGCATTGGAAAAATGGTCGCTTCTCTCGAATCCCTCCTCGCTACAGCTCCTGCCGGTGAGCTGATTCGGGAAGGCGCGGTGGTGGTGATTGCGGGCCCGCCGAATGCCGGAAAGTCTTCGCTCTTCAATTCACTCTTGGGAAGATCTCGAGCGATTGTGACTGAAATTCCCGGTACTACTCGCGATGCTCTCGAAGCGGTCGTCGACAGTGGAAAATGGCCACTTCGACTGGTTGACACTGCCGGCCTTCGGGACCCAGTAGATCCGATTGAGCGCCTGGGAATCGAGGTGAGTGAGCGATATCTCGCCAGCGCCGCCGTTATTCTCGCATGTGCCGAAAATTCCAAAAGCCTCAACGAGGCAGTTGATGCGATAAGTCGTAAGTCAGCTGCTCCGGTGATCGCCGTACGAACGAAAGCTGATTTAGTAACACCCAGGGACGAAATAAACTCCAACCATGCCCTTTCTGTCAGCGCGCACACTGGTGCCGGCCTCCAGGGCTTGCTCGACACGATTAACAGTGCGATTGCGGCAACGGTCGGAGAGGTAGCTCCGGATATCCCAATGCTTACGAAGGCCCGCTACCAGCAGGCACTTAATGAAGCGCTTCGGGAAATCAGACAATTCCAGCAAGCTTGGCGGGAGGAGCACCTTCCCGCACCCGTTGCGTCCGTACATTTGCGGACGGCTGTCTATGTGCTTGAGGAGTTGATTGGATCCGTCGACGTCGAAGACGTTCTGGAGCGGGTGTTCAGCTCGTTCTGTGTCGGGAAGTAGCTCTCAGGCGGACGCGGCAGCAGAACTTGCGATCGAAGTAATCTCGCTTGCGCTAGCGCGAATGGCCCAAGGAAGTCCACGTGCGTTCACTGCCGACTCGACCATTTTGGCGCCCAGGAAATAACCGCTTCTCTCCGGGAAGACGTGCCTATCAACAGTACGAGCATCGTCGCTCATTCCACCGGAGAGATATCTCAGTCTCAAACCCAAACCCGCCCGGTCGAGATCGGCATTCAGCGCTCTTGTCATCAATGGCTCGAGCTCACGAACGCTCGCATACTCACGTCGGGTGTACCCGTAATACTCCCAGGCAGCATGTCCTGGGCTAGTGGCCCGTGAAGCGTGCGTGGATAACCCTTCGTTGATCATAAGCTCACGAAGCGTGGCTCGTCTTCCCGTCTCCCAGTAGGAGTAATAGCCTCCCGCGTCTGCGATCAACTGTCTCAGCTCGCTTCGACTGGTTGGGGATGTGTATCGAACGGTGTGCGCAATCTCATGTGCCAGCCAGAGGGGAATTAGCTCCGGGTCAAGCCCTAGTCCCTGAGTTTCGGGATTTGTGACGCTCGTAAAATGCTCGAGACAGACAAAGGCGATTCCCTTTCCATCGACAACCAGCTCGCCGGCATTTGCGGCGCCGACCCCCACCATCAGTACCACATCGATATCCGTATCGACGTCGAACAAGGTCCTGCACTGCTCTTCCGTATTTCTCGCCAAAGAGACCACATCGATTCTCTCCAGCATTGTGCGAAGGTCTACACGGCTTGCAAGTGCGGCAGAGCGAACGACTTCCAGAAAATGAGGGCCTGCCGGGTCGAGGACATAGTTGTGCCAGTAGGCTTCCAGAAAGCGGCGGTGATTTTCAAAGTAGCGGAGATAGGCGGCGACACGGTCGGTACTGTTGTGAACTGCGAAGAAATCAGGCAGTAGGTTGATGAGCATCAACGACCAGTTCGCGGGGTAGGGAGCCTGTCGCGGTTTTTGCGATGCGAGAAGATACAATCGACCCAAACTCTCAACAAGACCGATCTCTCCAAACGGAATTCCAAATCATGGCACAGATATTCCTTCTCTCTTCCTGAGAAGTTCCAAGAGCCGATATGAGGAGCAACCTATGACAACGCTGCGTCAGATAGACCTCCGTTGTCCCGTGTGTGACAACGAGTTCAAGTCTCAGAGCGTCGTTTCGACTAATGCCTTCGGTGGTAAACGGACTGATTTTCACGAACGGGCTGCCGGCACTCAACCGCTCGCCTATCTGATCCACATGTGTAGCGAGTGTGGCTACTCCGCGGGAGAAGCCGACTTCACGGCACCGACGGAAGTCAGCCCGATTCTGAAACAGCAAGTGCTGAAAGAGCTTGCTCCGCTACACCCCTCTCCCAAATGTGGCTCGGAGAAGTATGAGGCAGCCGCTAAGGTCGCACAGTGGCAAGGAATGGAAGCGCGTCACGTTGCTGACCTTCTCCTGCGCGCGGCGTGGTGCTGTGTCGATGAGGGAGACGTGGAAGCCGAGAGATACTTCCGCCGGCATGCCGCATGGAAATTCGAGGAAGCGCTAGGTGCCTACGACGCCGTGCCGCGAGAAGAACGTGCGATTCTCTCATACCTTGTGGGAGAGCTCTGGAGGCGAATCGGCGACGCCAAGAAAGCGACGAAGTGGTTCGAGTCAGTTATCGGCGAGGTCGTGGATTTACAGAACCAGCAGTGGGTCGTAGATGCCGCTGACCAACAACGGCTGAACCCAAGAGAGTGGTTCGGCTAGTCAATCATCTCGTCCCGAACAGTCTATCACCGGCATCCCCTAGACCAGGCAGAATATAGCCCTGACTGTTGAGTTCGCGGTCCAATGCTGCGCAGTAGATCTGCACATCGGGGTGGGCCTCGCTGAGACGCCGTATTCCTTCCGGAGCAGCCACCAGACAGAGGAACCGAATGCGGTTGGCACCGGCTTTCTTGAGAGACGCTACGGCTGCAACCGCACTACCTCCGGTAGCGAGCATTGGATCGAGCAGGAAAAAATCTCGCTCCGCGGTATCTCCAGGTACTTTGAAGTAGTAGTCTACCGGCTGCAGGGTCGCATGATCACGGTAGAGCCCTATGTGTCCTACGCGTGCTGATGGAACGAGGCGGAGGATGCCCTCAACCATTCCGAGGCCAGCACGGAGAATGGGCACAAGAGTCAGTTTCTTCCCACTGATGTGCCAACCTGAGGTTTTCTCGAGCGGGGTGTCTACATCTCTGGGCTCGAGTGTCAGCTCGCTCGTTGCCTCATAGGCCATGAGCATGGCGATCTCGTCTACCAGCTCCTTGAAGTGCTTGGTCTGGGTCTGCTGATCGCGCAGAATCGTTAGCTTGTGCTGAACGAGAGGATGCCGGATAATAGTCAGCGTGGGGAATTCCTTGACTCGCTCGATCATTCTAGCCCCAGGATCCGGCCTCGGCACAGTGGATATTCACCGGCTCAATAATCTCTAACCCCTGATGAAAGAATACCAGGCTGTGGTGGTGAAGCTGACGAGACATACGCGAGAAGATGAGGACACCCTCACCGACCTCCTGAATGAGCGAAGCAGAGGAGGCTGGGAGCCCGCACTAATGTCGCAGGACGAACAGCGCGTCATAATCCTCTTTCAGCGCGATGCGGTAGCAGAAGGCTAGCTGTTTGGAGATAACGTTCGTCGGCGCGGCGCGGGAAGTTACCGGCTCCTGTCACCTTCTGCATGTAAACGGATACACCGTCGCACTTGATTGCGGGATGTTCCAGGGAAGGCGACAGGAATCCGCGGACAAGAACCGAAAGCTTCCTCTCCCGATCGAGGATCTCGACGCGGTCGTTCTCTCCCACGCGCATATCGACCACTCGGGCCGTCTTCCCTACCTCATTGCGGAAGGATACTCGAAAACAATCTGGGCCACCTCAGCCACGCGTGATCTGTGCGCGGTAATGCTGGCCGATTCGGCGCATATCCAGGAGAAGGATGCCGAATTTCTGGCGAAACGGCACAAGGAATTCATCGAGCCGCTATACGGAATGCGTCACGCAGTACGCACCATGGACCTGATGGTCGGTGTTCCCTATAACAGGCCGTTCGATGTCGTGCCTGGATTGAAGGCCAGCTACATCGACGCGGGCCACATACTTGGCTCCGCCTCGGTTCTGTTGGACTGTAACGAAGGCGGGAAGACCAAACGGCTGGTTTTCTCTGGAGACATCGGTCGTAGTGGCTTGGCGATTGTCCGTGACCCCATTCCTCCCGGTGGCGCTGATGCGCTGATCATGGAATCGACATACGGGAATCGGGATCACGAGTCCGTAGAAGGAGCTAAGGCTCAACTTGCCCAAGTGGTTCGCGAAACAGCTGCTCGAGGTGGCCGTATTCTTATCCCGGCCTTTGCAGTCGGTCGTACCCAGGAGATGATCTACGTGCTCCACTCGCTCGTGCGAGAAGGAGCGATTCCCTCCATACCCATTTATGTGGACAGCCCCCTCGCGATCGATGCGACTACCGTGTTCGAGATGCACCCGGAGAGTTTCGATCATTCCGAGGAGATGGTCCAGAAGGCCAAAGAACTCTTTCGGTTCGATCTCCTTCACTACACGCGTGATGTGGAGGAATCAAAGGCGCTCTCACGCGCGCATGGGCCTATGGTCATCATTGCCGCATCGGGGATGATGGAGAACGGCCGGATTCTTCACCACCTCGCCCAAGGTGCCAGTGACCCCCGTAACACAATACTTGTCGTCGGCTTCCAGGCTGAGCACACTCTCGGTCGCAGAGTGGTCGAGAGGCAGCCCATACTTCACATTTTCGGTGAAGACGTTTCTCTTCACGCTCGTGTTGAAGTCATCGATGGCTACAGCGCTCATGCCGACCGGACAGAGATGGTTGCATGGCTGGCTCGGGTGAGGGATGAATCCCCCAGTCTTGGCCCAATATGGCTGGTACACGGAGAAGCGCTCGTGCAGGACGAGTTCAAGCTGACCCTTACGGCACTGGGTTATTCTGTCGATTGTCCGGAGCCACGCACGCGCGTTGTATTCTAGCGTAGCTTCTACGGATGAAGCGGGCTGCGAAAGCGAAACAAGCCGTCAGGATCGCACGTCGAATACTGACAATCAGCGTGGTGACTGTTTTCTGCCTTTGGCTGATCTCGGCTGCGGCGGTTCTTGTTTGGAGCTCACGTGATGAGGCGAGGCCCGCACAAGCCATAGTAGTCCTGGGGGCAGCGCAATATGCCGGCAAGCCCTCTCCCGTACTGCGCGCCCGACTCGATCATGCCTTAGAGCTCTGGAACCGTCATCTCGCTTCGCTGCTAATTCTCACTGGCGGAACTGGTTCTGGCGACACTACCAGTGAAGCAGCTGTGGGGAGAACCTACGCAAGGAAGCGCGGAGTACCGGACAGCGCGATCCTCGTGGAGAATGAAGGACGCACCACGAGCGAATCAATGCGGGCGGTTGCAGGAATGCTCGAGGTGCGCGGCCTACAGAGCGCGCTTCTGGTCAGCGATCCGTTTCACATGCTGCGGCTTAGAATTCTGGCTAGACGCTTCGGATTCACTCCGTATACGTCTCCAACCCGCACGAGCCCGATCTCTCCGAACCGGGAGGAGCGGTGGAAGTATATTTTTAGTGAATCGCTCAAGGCCCCCATGGCCTTCTTTTTCGAGAAGAAACTGTGAAGAAGAAGGCCGTTAGTCGCTTTGGGCTACTTATTTCGGCCCCTCAAGGCAGCGGTAATCCAATTCCAATATTCCTCTCCCCCAACTTCAGCGACGTCGCTGTGGCCGGCTTTCTCCACTACCAGAAGCTCACCTTTTGTCTTCGCGGCTTCATATACCTCGAGCCCCATCCTGAAAGGAACGATTCGATCGCGTTTGCCGTGTGATACGGAAACGGGAACGTCCAGACGTGCCACTACTTGTGCTGTGTCGAAGTGAATGCGAGAAATGGCTCGCCACAGCAGCGCGATCGGAGGTGTCACGATCAATCTTGCCATCGCGCGAGCGGACGAAAAAGGGGATTGGAGCAGCAGCGCTCGAGGACGATGAACCTCGGCTAGCTCAGCCGCGACAGCACTACCGAGCGAATGGCCGAAGTAAGCCATCCGTGTATGATCGACGCCGAACGCAGATCCCAGATAATCGTACGCTGCAAGTGCGTCGAGCTTCGTAGTCAAGTATGTTGGAGTCCCGCCGAGGGACATATAGGCGCGATATTCAGCTAGCATGACAGCGTATCCGACGCGCGCTTCGACGGAACGTGCCCAGCCCAACTGCCAGACCGCCAGATCGGCGTTTCCATGAAAGCAGAGAAGAACGCCCGACGCAGTTTGCGGATCGCCCACGATGAAACCCGCCAGAGGCTGGCCGTCCGAGGCCCCGTAACTCACGTGGCCGGACTCGACAGGACTCTCGTAAAAGCGAGGAGGCTGGAAGAGGATTCTCTCCTGGGATTGCCAAAGAAGAGCCAACAAGCCGAACAACAGCATAAGTACAATGAGTGTAGCAATCACATGAGAACGCTGAGGGGGTTCCAGTGGGTTTGCATGGCGGGCAATTTACGACAATGCGAATTCCAGTAGAAACCTTGCATCTCGATAACGGGCTGTTCGTCACCTTGTCCGAGGATCATACCGCTCCGATTGTGGCCGTGAACCTCTGGTATCATGTGGGGTCCGCCAACGAGAAAGTCGGGAGGACTGGTTTCGCGCACTTGTTCGAGCACATGCTGTTTCAGGGGTCTGCGCATGTCGGCTCAAACGAACACTTCGAGCTAATTCAACGAGCAGGCGGAACGCTGAATGGATCAACCTGGCTGGAACGAACAAACTACTTTGAAACCGTTCCTTCCAATGAACTAGGGCTCGCGCTATGGCTCGAAGCCGACCGGATGGGTGAACTGCTTCCCGCGATGACGCAGGCAAAGCTCGATACTCAGCGCGATGTGGTTAAGAATGAGAGACGCTGGTCGGTGGACAACCAGCCGTATGGGACAATGCTCGAGAAAATGCAGGAGCTCGTATTCCCATCGTCGCATCCGTTCCAGCATTCGCTTATTGGATCAATGGACGATCTGTCGGCAGCGTCCCTGGACGATGTTGCACAGTTCTTTGCCACGTACTACACGCCTGATAATGCCGTTCTCTCGATTGCGGGGGATTTCGATTCAACGGAGACGCGCAAGCTGGTTAGCGGGTACTTCGGTCCGATTCCGAGAGGAAAGGGGAAACCACCGCTACCTCCGATGAATCTTCCAC
>CATPBD010000187.1 GCA_955652265.1 uncultured Gemmatimonadaceae bacterium
GAATTACGGCCAGCGGGTTTCCGCCGTGCAGGCAATCCGTGAATACGTCTGCGGTGTGAAATGCGTAGGACATCAGCGGTAAAAAATGCGAACGCTTTGCGCTCGTGGCTACTGGCTAACGCATCTCTCGAGGCTCGGCATTTCTTATGTTGGGACCGGCAGCGTCATTCCCCGACCTTCGCCCCTGCTGGCATTTAACGAGCATTCATGAAAAGGATGACCTTGCAAAGATTGGGCGGAAAAGGTGCCCGCAAGGGCCAGGCGATGCTGCCCGCGCCCGGCGCGCTCTACCAGACCCACCGCGATGTCCTGGAAGGTTTCGCCGAGCCGGAGGGCGAGTTCCTGGAAAGCTTCGCATCTTCGTTGACTGCAAGGCCTTAAATGGTTAGGTTATTACCCTGACGCGCAACGATTGCGTTTCAGTGCCAGTGGACTTTGGAGGGACCTGGGAAGTCACCAGGTCTTTTTTGGTTTTCTGGCAAGCAAATGCGGCCATTTCGGCCGCGCACAAACAGTAGTCGGCTCGGTACCGCAAACACGGCACTCCGACACAATTGAATGAGGATGTACCGAACATGCGTACCACCGGCAAAGTAAAATGGTTCAACGACGCCAAGGGCTTTGGCTTCATCACCCCTGAGAACGGACAGAAGGATTGCTTCGTTCATCATTCCGCCATTCAGGGCAACGGCTTCAAGTCGTTGGCTGAAGGCGAGCGCGTTGAATTCGACGTCGTGCAGGGCCAGAAGGGCCCCGCGGCTGAGAACGTCACCAAGCTCGGCGCTTAAGTCGTAGCTTGCTGAACGCAGGATAGGAAGGCGGGGCCGCTCTGGACAACTCCAGGCCGGCCCCGCTTTTTATTTGTACCGCTACAAAACACTTACGGAGGATTATGGCAAAAGAAGAAGCAATCGAGCTGGAAGGAACCGTTACTGAAGTGCTGCCCGATGCTACGTTCCGCGTGCAGGTGAACAATGGGCACGACGTACACGCCACGATTGCGGGAAAGATGCGGAGATTCCGAATCCGCGTTCTCGCCGGCGATCGCGTAACTCTCGAAGTCTCGCCTTACGACCTGACGAGAGGACGCATCACCTTCCGGCACAAGAGCTGACGCGCTAGCTCGTACTCGTACTACTGCGCGTAGCGCAGTATGTCGTAAAGGAAGTGGACGCCGTAACCGACATTGTCGACCGAAAGCCGCTCGTCATTACCGTGCATCCCACGCTGGATCTCGGGCCTCGGGATCAGAAACGGGCTGAAGCCGTAGGTAGTTATCCCAAGTCTGCGATAGGTTGGTCGGTCGGTCGCGCCCGTCTCCATCGGAGTCGTGACGAACGCGCTCGGCTCGCGGTCGTGCGCGGCACGCTCGATGGCGTCAAAGAGGTCGGTGTTGATTGGACTCTCGAGCGGCGTCTTGGGTGGTAGCAGCGTGGTGAAATGCGCGGCAGTATCACCGACCACTCTCTTTAGCCCCTCCAGAAAAGCGACCGAATCCTGATCCGGCAACAACCTGATGTCGATATCGGCGGTCGCTACTCCGGGGATGACGTTCGTCTTGTTGGAGCCCGCGAGACCTGTGAGCGAGATCGTGTTCCGCAGGTAGGCATTCCACCATACATCGTTCAGAATCCATTCTCTCGCCTGCGCGTCTTTGAGCGCCACCGCCACGTTCGAGAGCCAGCTCCGGCGGGGCTCCGGGTAAAGACGCGCGATGTCGCGAAAGAACTTGTCCACTCCCGGTGTCACGTGCAGCGGCGTCTCGTACTGTGAGATCTTATAGAGCGCTGACACGAGACGGGGAACAGGATTCTGCTTGGTAGGGCGCGACCCGTGTGACGGCACTCCGTTCACCGTCAGCCGCTGCCAGAACTGACGCTTCTCGGAGACTCCGACGGCGAAATACACGACCTTACCGTTCTCGACCAGGTTGTCCGCGCCCTCTGTGACCAGGAACTCGACGTCCTTGAGTAGATCCGGATGACGCTTCACGAAGACGAGCGCGCCGGTGCCTGTAAGCTCTTCGTCGGAGTTGCCGATATAGACGATGTCACGCGTCAGCGGAACACCGGAGCGCTTGATGGCGATCATCGCCATGAGCTGAGCGATCCCGTTGCCCTTCATGTCGATTGCCCCGCGACCCCAGATGTAGCCGTCCTTGCCCGCGCCCGAGAACGGATCGACCGACCAGGAGGACGGCGTGGCCGGCACGACATCCATGTGGTTAACCAGCGCGATCGCTCTCTTGGTACCGTTGCCGCGAAGGCGCGCGTAGAGGTTGGCGCGGTTGGTCCCCAACTCGGTAGTGTCGAGGATCTGGGCCTCGATTCCCTCGCGGTCGAGAATCCCTTTGAGGAAGCGGGCGGCAGGAAACTCATTGCCGGGAGGATTCGTTGTGTTTATGCGGACGTAGTCCACGAGGATTTTCTGCGACTCCTTGGAGATGGCGTCCCAGTCGACCGGTTTGGTTTGCGCGGAGAGGGCCGCGACGGGGGTGCAGAGGACGGAGACTGTGAGGGCAAGCGCTCGCTGTACGAGGTTCATTGTCCGGAGGCTCGGGTTCGGGGCGAAAAATGTCGCAAATAATACTATTCGCCTGGCCCGCGATTCGCTGGGCCTGTGAGCGGGAGGGGCGACTCAGTGCAGTATTCAAGTAGAGCACGTGGCGCGGCGGTCATCGTTCTCGCCCTCGCGGCTGTCGGCTGCCGGCGCACCAGCTACGACGCGTCGGATCCGCTCGCAGCCTCACTCATTTTCGATACTGGATCGCCGGACGCGCGAGAGGCGCTGGCATCGCCCGTCGGTTTTCGCCTGACCGACGACAACTTTCAGCGCTGGGAGGAAGCTCAAAGCAACCTCGACGACTTACCGCGATCGGCGATACGCCCAGGCGTGATATCCGGCCGAAACGCGATCGACCGTGCCGTGATTCGACTCGAGACCAGTCCTCGCGCCCGGCTCGCGATCGAGCGCGCCGGGCTATCGGTACGGGATTTCGTCCTCGAGACAATTGCTCTCGCACAGTCGGCGGAAGCAGCAGAGACCGGCAAGTCGACGCGCGCGACACCCATACCGGCCGACAACTTTCAGTTCGTCCAGAGATACCGTGCGCGCGTACTGCTCGCGGGGCGAGACGATCGTCTCGCCCGGGAGCAGGCGGAGGCCTTTAACATGCGCGTCGACACCGCTGAACACAGCGATGAGGACACGAGCATGCAGATGGATGAGGCCGATGCCCAGCACGCGCGTGAGGGACAGAACGGATACGATACGGCGAGCGGGCAAGACACCATCCGCGACTCGGTACGCGATACGATTCCGGTTCCCCGCTTGTTATTGTTGCCCGCTGGGCGAGCGGCGAGAGGGTGGTGGCAGGGGCAGCGCGGATACGCGGACCTTGAACGCGTGGAATTGCGGCGTGTCCACGATGAATCGCTGCGAGCTATCCAGTTTCATCTGCGCGATCAACTCCTTCGCTCGAACGATCCGCGTCTCCTCGAGCGGATGCGACGCAAACCATCCCTCAACCTTCGACGGCTGATATTGCCGCTCCTTCAACAAGACCTCAAACAGATCCGGGATTCCCTGCGGATCGTAGCCCGCTCGCGTCACATTCACCACGCCTTCTGAATCCGCTTGCAGTTCGTCGAGCCTGCTATGTCGCGCGAACACGGCGGATCCTCCGACCTGAACCGCTGCCTGCGCCAGTCCACTGTGACAGATGCTCGTGAGGGTACAGACGACGGCCACCCCGATATTCGCCTTTTGTGCGTCTTGCATCTCCTTGACCGAGTGTCGCTGAATCACGTGTCCGATCTCGTGTCCGAGAGTTCCAGTCAACTCATCCAGCTTGTCCGCGCTCTCGATGAGTCCGCGATTCACGTACACATATCCACCGGGCAGCGCGAACGCATTCACCTGCCTGGTGTTCACGACGTAGAAATGCCAATCCAAATCCGCCCGGCTGGTTGTCTTGGCAATGGATTCGCCGAGGTTCTGGACGTATCCGCTGATGACAGGATCGGTTACGATCGGCAGCTGCGCATTGATTTCCTCCGCGTTCTGACGACCAATTGCGACTTCCTGGTCCTGCGAGATAGAGCAGGCGGCAAGGGTGAGAAAGAAAGCGGCCGGGAGGGGGGAACGAATCATTTCTCGCAGGGAATAAGAGTAAATTCGGAGGGGCAAGACATGTTCCATTTGTTCCTTCCTCACTCCGGCGAAGGTCAAGCTTAGTTCATGCTTAATTCACCAGCATCCGACCGACAGATTCGGAATTTCGAGCAGCGGCATCTTCGCGTTCCCAGGTCCGCGCGATTTGCGCTGATGGGCTCCTTCGATGCGTCGGTGAGCGAGGTATGGATTGTCTGTCACGGACAAGGGCAATTGGCGTCCCGGTTTCTGACGCGTTTCATTCCGATCGAACGCGAAGATCGGCTGATCGTTGCCCCCGAAGGGCTGTCTCGATACTACCTGGCCCCGCCGCACGGTGGATC